>NZ_JBEZDM010000059.1:0-46356 GCF_040648335.1 Nonomuraea sp. NPDC049158 | reverse complement strand
GTTACATTCCGAACCCGGAAGTTAAGCTTCCCAGCGCCGATGGTACTGCACTCGGGAGGGTGTGGGAGAGTAGGTCACCGCCGGACAATCTTTGAATGACGGAGAAGGGGTTCCACGCACACGCGTGGGGCCCCTTTTTCGCGTTATGGGGGTCTCACGCCTTGGCGCGTGCGGCCCTTCCTGCGTTGTATGGGTCTAACGTCTTGCGCGTGGGGCCCTTTTTCTGCCTTATGGGGCCTTGGGCCGTTCCCGGGCTTTTCTGCGTTCCCGCGCCTTGGGCCGTTCCCGGTCCTTTAGCCATTCCTAGCCTTGGAGAGTTCGGTCCGCACTCCGCACGAGGCGGTCTGGAGGCGGTCTGCTGGAGCGACTGCGGGAGGGGACGGCCGACGGTAACGCGGTAACGCATGCGGACTCCACCGCATCCAGCAGCTGGGCTGACGCGGTGTGACGAGGCCAGCTTCGTAGGTGGTGGCGCATCCGGGCCCTACCACGTCCAGCAACTGGGCTAACGCGGCGTGACGAGGCCAGCTTCGTAGGCGGTGATGACGAGTTGGGCGCGGTCTCGGGCCTGCAGCTTGGCCAGCAGGCGACTGATATGCGTCCTCACAGTCCCGGGGCTCACTTGGAGCTGGGCACTCAGCTCGGCATTGGACAGTCCGTGGGCGATGAGGGTGAGCACCTCGCGCTCCCGATCCGTCAACTTGTCGAGCCCGCGGAAGACCGGCTGGGCCGGCCGCCGGACGAACTCCGCGATCAATCGTGTGGTGACGCTCGGTGCCAGCAGTGTCTCGCCCGACGCGACCACCCGGATCGCCTTCAGGAGATCGTCGGGGGGTGCGTCCTTGAGCAGGAATCCGCTGGCGCCCGCCCGCAGCGCCGAATAGACGTACTCATCGAGGTCGAACGTAGTCAAGATGAGCACCCGGGTATCGCCGACGATCTGCTTGGTCGCGGTGATGCCGTCCATCTCCGGCATCCGGACGTCCATGAGCACCACATCGGGAGACTCCGTCCGCACGAGCGACACCGCCTGCAGGCCATCGGCCGCTTCCCCGACCACGGTGAGATCGTCCTCCGAGTCGATCAGCAAACGGAAGCTGCCACGCAACAGCGCCTGATCGTCGGCGACAAGCACTCGAATCAAGAGATCTCCCATGATGCATACACGCCGAACCCGCTCCCCGGCAGAGGTCCGGCCTCGAAGGTGCCGCCGTGCAGTGTGGCCCGTTCACGCATACCCGTGAGACCGTGTCCGCCCGCCTCGCCCGGCAGCCGTCGCCGCCCCGGCCCGTCGTCGACAACGGAGATGCTCAATATCCCATCGACGACCGACACGCTGGCCCGGCAATGGGCGGGAGCGGCGTGTCTGACGACGTTGGTGATCGCCTCCTGCACGATGCGGTAGACGGATAATTCCATGCTTTCGGGAACGGCCCCGCTCACCGAGAGATCGACGCGCACGCCGGCCTCGGCTGCCCGATGTGCCAGCGACGGCAGGTCGGCGAGGCCGGGCAGCGGCGCGTTGTCGGGTGTGCTGCCGGGTGCGCGCAGCGCGCCGAGGAACTGGCGCATCTCCACGAGCGAGTTGCGACCGATCTCCTCGATGGCCCGCAACGCCTCGCGCCCTTCCTCAGGGTGCTTGTCCATGACCTTGGCCGCCACCCCCGCCTTCACAGTGATCATGCTCAGCGAATGGGCGACGACGTCGTGCAGTTCACGTACGATCCGCAGGCGCTCATCGATCACCGCCTTCTCGGCCTGCCTCCCGGCCTCGCGCGCGGCGAACTCACGGCGGGTGCGCGCTGTCGTGCCGAGACTCCAGCTCGCCGCCAGGACGAGCCAGGCCATCCCGACGATGAAGACAGGGTCCGGCCAGCCGTCCGTCCGTGGTGCCGCGCCCATCGCCGAGGCCAGCAGGGCACCTCCTGTGACGAGCAGGCCCGCCACGAGGGCGATCGCCGAACGCCGTATGGGCCGGGTGCACGCCACCAGGTAGACGGTCAAGGCCGTCACGATGACCGGCATCAGCCGGTTCACCTGCAGGGCGAGCACCAGGAGGCCGGCCAGGAGCGCACCGTAGTATGCGGACTCCGGCCAGATCCGCCGCACCGCCGCAGGTATCACGAGTAGCCAGCAGCTCAACGCTGACGCGGTGCTCACTTCCAGGCCGGGTGGATTCATCGTGGACGCCAGCGCGAGCAGCACCGCGACAACGGTGTCGGCCAGAATGAGCAGCCTGTGCGAGGGCCGTCGGGCGAGCAGGTTCACGGCCCGACGTTATCGATGAACGAGCGCGGGCAAATCGGAGCACGGGCCGTCAGACCGCAGTCGTACTCCGCTCTCGCAGTGCTGCATCGTATGACCCTGGTCGGATAGACAAGATCGGATCTGGCTCCGATGTGCGCACCCGCCGCCGTGCAGCATCGTGGCCCGCATGAATCGACGCGGACTCATCGCCCTGTGTCTCGCCGCTTGCCTCGCCGTGTCATTCGGCGGCATCGCGCTGGCCTCGGCGCGGGCGTATCGCCTCGTCTGGAAGGAGTGTGGTGACGGCTTGCGTTGCACCGAGCTGGTCGTTCCCGTGGACTGGGCCGATCCGGGCGGGCCCAAGACCTCGGTGCACGTGGCCAAACTGCCCGCGACGGGCACGAGCATGGGGCCACTGATCGTCAACTTCGGGGGTCCGGGCACCAGCACATCAGTGCTCAGGCGGAAAACCGGCCCCGACGCCCCACCGGAACTACCGGCACTACTCAACGAGCTGCAGCGCCGGTTCGACGTCATCGCCATCGATCCGCGCGGGCTGTCCGAGCCCCAGAGCGGCAAGAGAGGGAGCTGCGCGGAGCCAGATGCCTCCATCTTCGGCCTGATCCTTGCGCGGACGAAGCAGGACTGGGACGCCCACTCCGCCAAGAATGCCGCCCATCAGGCAAGCTGCCGCAAAATGGCCAAGTCGGCGTGGTACGGCATGACGGCATGGAATGTGGCACACGACATCGACGCGCTGCGCGCCGCACTCGGCCAGGACAAACTCATCTACGCGGGCAACTCGTACGGCACCGTCTACGCCCAGGCCTATCTGGAGCTGTTCCCACAGCGGGTCGGTCGGATGTACTTCGACGGAACCGCCGATCACACCCAGCAGGAGCTCGAGCCCTGGTTGCGCAACTATGCACAGACGCAGGAACGACATCTCACCCGCTTCCGCGACTGGTGCGCCCGCCGCACCGACTGCGCCTTGCGCGGCACGGACGCCGACAAGGCGTGGGACGAGCTCGTTGCCAGGGTGCGCCGCGCGCCACTGCCAGCGTCGGCCGGCCGGACGGTGCATGAGGGGCAGCTGTACGCCGGCGCGGTCAAAGGCATGAATCCGGCGTTCTGGCCCCAGCTCGCCACCGCGATCCGTAAGGCCCTCGACGGTGATGCCGGAGACTTCCTGACAAAGCTGGCGCCGGATCAGGGCGGCTCGTCCGTGAGCCAAGACTCCCTGTGCAACGACTTCATGCCGAAGTTGCCGACGTACGAGGAGTTCCAGGGCATCGAGGCCAGACTCCGTGAAATCGCGCCGAGGTTCGGCTGGATCGAGGGACGCTTCGAGCTCGGGCGGTGCTGGGGGCGTAGCGGTGGCGCGTCCTGGGCGCCGCACCCCTTGCGCGTCAAGGACGTCCCACCGATCCTCTTCGCGATCGGGGAGCTCGACAACAACACCAACTATCTCGGGCAGCAGCACGTCGCCGAGCAGATTCCTTCCGCGCAGGTCCTGTGGCACGGCGACGGCCACGCGTCGTGGGCAGCCAACACCTGCCTGCGGCGGCACGTCTTCACCTACCTGACAACGGGCGCGCTGCCCGCTCCGGGCACGCGCTGCCCCGCCGAACGCATCCAACGGGTGGGAAAATGATCGAAGTCGCAGATCTGACGAAGGTGTACGGCTCCACGCGGGCAGTCTCGGGACTGACATTCCACGTCAAGCCCGGACAGGTCACGGGCTTTCTCGGGCATAACGGGGCCGGTAAGTCCACCACCATGCGAATGATCCTCGGCCTTCACGCGCCCACCTCAGGCAAGGCGTTGATCAACGGCGTCCGCAAGAGCGACCTTCAAGACCCCATGCGTGAGGTCGGTGCCATGCTCGACGCCGCCGAGGTGCAGGGCGGGCGCAGCGCGTTCGATCATCTCCAAGCGCTGGCGTATGCCGGCGGGATCGCGCGCGGCAGGGTCGTACAAGTTCTCGAGGAGGTCGGCCTGGCCGGAGCGGCGCGTAAGCGAATCGCTGGGTTCTCCCAGGGGATGCGGCAACGCCTCGGCATCGCGGTGGCCCTGCTCGGCGACCCGGGCGTGCTCATTCTCGACGAGCCGGTCAACGGCCTCGACCCCGACGGCATCCGCTGGCTCAGGACGCTGCTGAGATCGCTGGCGACCGAAGGGCGCACCGTCTTGCTGTCGAGCCATCTAATGACCGAGATGTCCCTCACCGCCGACCGGCTCATCATCATCGGCCACGGTCAGCTGATCGAGGACACCACGACAGCGGAGCTCCTGGCGCGCTTTCAAGGGGGTGTATTGGTCCGATCGCCCCATGCGGACCGCTTGGCCAGGGTGCTCGAAGCCGCCGGGGCAACCGTGCGTCCCGCGCACGAGACAGGCGTGCCCGCCGCGAGCGAAACCGCCGTTTCTTCGGCACTCCCCTCGCAGGCTGGTGCCGTGCCTTCGGTCCTCTCCTCGCAAGCCGGTGAGGAGTTGCTGGTGTCCGGCTTGACCGCGGCCGCCATAGGCGACATCGCCCTGGCGAACAGCTGCGCTGTCCACGAGCTGGCGCCGCGTCAGGCGTCGCTGGAAGAGGCCTTCACGGAGATAACCAAATGATCAACGTCATCGCATCGGAATGGCTCAAGCTGCGCTCGCTCCGATCCACTTACTACGTCTTGGCCGCCACGCTCTCGGCCCTGGCGCTCACCGGCTTCGCCGCCTTCGCCATCTCGCACTACTTCGACACCAACGGTTTCGGCGGGGAGCCCGTCGGCACCGGGCTCAGCTTCAGCGCCGACATCACCCCCATACTCTTCGGCATGCTGGGTGTGCTTGCCATCTCCGGCGAGTACGGGACCGGCATGATCAGGCTGACGCTGACCACGATCCGGCGCCCTTGGATGCTCCTCCTGGCCAAGGCCGCCGTCGTGGCCGCCGTAGCCGCGGTCGCGGGCCAGGTGCTGGCGTTCGCCACATACTTCACCGCACAGGCAGTGGTGGGTGGGCGCCCGATCGGCGCCTCGTTCTCCGAACCGGCCGCCCTGACCGAGGTGCTGGCGACAGGCGTCGGCTCCGCTGTTGCCGCGGTGATGGGGTTAGGCCTGGCCACCATTCTGCGGTCGACACCGGGAGCGCTCATCGGGCTGGTCGCCCTCCTGCTGGCCCCGACCGGGATCGAGCGCTTCGTCCCAGCTCCTTGGAACGACTGGCTGAGCTCCCTGACGGTCCCATCGCTGACGAGGCAACTGGCCGGCGTTCCCGACTCCGGTGGCTTCGGTCCCGCCTCGGCCACCATCATCCTCGTGAGCTACGTCGTGATCTCCCTCCTAGCGGCAACCCTGGCGATCACCCGCCGCGACGCCTGACCGCAGCTGACCGAACGGACCGCCTCGTTCGAGGGGGGTAACGCGACGGACCGCCTCGTTCGAAGGGAGCAATGCGACGGATCGCCTCGTGGAAGGGGGCAACGCGATTGAGACCGCATTGATCAAGGGTGCGGGTCACGTCGGCGGTGTAGAGATGCCTGTTCTCCACGCCCATGTCCATCAGCAGCAGTCCGCCGTGCGCGGTGAGGCCGTCGTTACGCTTCCAGCACAAGATCGTGGCGTGCGGGCCGGCGCCGACGATCGAGCCGTAGCCGACGTCGTTGTCGTCGTGGCGGGCCCGCAGGCCGAAGCCGCCTTCGATGAGGCGCTCGGACACGCCGCGGTCGGCCGGCACCACGCGGGCGACGTCCTCGAAGCCGCGGACGGTGGCGTCGACGGCGTCCTGTAGCTGGGCGATCTCCCACTCGTCTTCGACGAGTTTCAGCTCGGAGATCACCGCTGTGAGCTCACGATCCCGGCTGCCGGTGGTGGGCAGTGCCGCGTCAACCCGGGGGTCCAGGCCACGCAGCACGCGGGTGCGGCCGGTCGCGCAACGGGCCAGAGCGATCTCCCATCTCGCGACGGGCGGTGATGCCGAGGATCCTGCACGTCGAGGTCAGCCGGCGAGCGCGGCGGCGATCAGGCGGCGGCAGGCTTGCGCCAGATGGCGGCGTAGCGGAAAAGCGGAAGCCGACGCCAGCGCATTCCTGGCAGGACCGCAGAAGCGATCTCGTCCACCTGGGCGTAAGTGTGGGGGAAGGTCATTTCCACGGGCGCTGTGTGCTGCCAGTAGCCGCGCGTGCGCGAGAACACCTGGTGCTGGGCGATGCCGACGATGTCCAACAGATAGTCGCGCGGACGCCCGTTCTTCGCGCAACCGATCACGACGAGCGCCCCACCAGGCGCTGTGAGCGAGGCCAACCTTGTCAATGTGGCACTCAAATCCGGCAGATGGTGCACGGTCGCGATGGACGCGACAACGTCGAAATGTCCCTCGGGCAACGGACTGCTCATCACGTCGCCCACGACCCAGTCCACATCCGTCTTCGTGGCGCGAGCCCGGTCGAGGACGGCAGGATCCAGATCGATGGCAGTCACCTGCGGCACCAACTCTCGTAGATCGGCTGCCAGCAGACCATCGCCTGTGCCAACGTCCAGAGCCGTCTTGGCCCCGGGCGAGACCGCCTCCAAGACCACGTGATGGTGGTGCGTGTTGTGATTCCATCGATGGTGTAGATCGGTGGGCATGCCGGAAATAATCGCACGAGCGCCGTACGCGCCGCCGCCCGCGAGCGGGGCCACCAAAGTGGGCGCCCCCGGAGGTTGGACGACATGATCGAACTGTCGTGGGCCGACGAACTAGCGTCGGCGGCGCTCAGTCGAAGAAGTCGCCTGGACGACCGCCCCCTCGACCGATGACCCCGGTCATCGCCTTTGGATCCTCCTGAGCTCCCGGGCGAGGTTGGCGACCAGGTCGTAGAGTTGCTCTTCCCCGTTGCCGGGCGTGACGGCATGTCCTTGAAGCTCGGAGAAGCCGCCCGAACCTGAGCTGAAGATCGCCTTCCAGGAACCACCGCGTACGGCGAAATGACCGTCATTGCGGTGCTGCACCAGAGTCCGTTCGCCGAGCCGGTCAGCAGGAGCGCGGAGGATCGTCATCAGGCCGATCCCGTCCGGCGTGGCCGACGGAGAAAGGAGAGCCACAGCCCGGGGCGGCGCGTCGGCCTCCAGGCCAAGGGCTGACGCGATGACCAGGTCGACGTCCGTTTCGTCACCGAGGCGATCGCCTGGCTGACCGAACAGCGGTAGCCGTCGTTAACGTGGTCTTGCTCGCGCTGGCCGTTGTCATCGCCTGGGCTGCTTCCTTAACGATCAACCGCCTGCCCGCGGCCTCTTTCTACCGGTGTCGTCCCACCGACGTTCACCGGGTCTGCCCCAGTTGAATGCGGAAGGCCTTCCTCAAGGCGGGGACGAGCTCGAAATGCGGATCCAGCAGCCACTGTAGCTGCAGCCCGTCCCAGAGCGCGACGAGCGCGTAGGCCGCCTCGGCGACGTCGGTGTCGGCCGGAAGGCGGCCCTGGTCGATGTCGTACCGGATGCCGTTCTCGAAGAAAGCCCGGACTCGGTCATATCGGTCGACGAACCATGCGTGGGCAGGATGCGAGGTGGACGACGCCTCGGCTGCCAGGACCGCCAGGAGCCGCAGCGACTCCGGTTTGGCGAGGTTGCGTTCGGCCAGTGCGACGGCTGCCTCGATGAGACCGCCGCGCACCAAGTCCTTTTCGAAGGATGCTTGTTCGCGGTTGTCCGCTTCCTCGAGCACCGCGATCAGCAGGGCCTCCTTGCTCGGGAAGTGGTGCCGCAGGCTGGTGAAGCTGAGATCGAGGTCGCGGGCGATCTGCCGCAGTGACCCGCCGTGGTATCCCGTGACCGCGAAGGCCCGTTCGGCGGCCTGAACGATTTCGGCCTTGCGCCGTGCGGTGTTCGAGTAAGGACCGCGCCGCCCGGCCGTCGTTGCAAGGTCAACCATGATTCGAGTATAGGCACCGGGCCACGACGGCCGGTGGCGCGTTTCACCGGACGCGTCGCAGGGGCAGGAGTACCAGGGCTGACACCACTGCCAGCGCTATCGCGATGACGAAGACACCGCGGTAGCCGATGGCGGTCACGACGAGACCCGAGATGATCGGCGCGAGGATTTGCGGCCCGGTGTTGGCGATGTTGAGGATTCCCATGTCCTTCGCACGGTCGTCGTTGCTGGGCAGGACCTCCGTCAAGAGGGCCTGGTCGACGGCGATGTAGATCCCGTAGGCGAAACCGCCGACCCCCAGGAAGGTGTAGAACGCCCCCACCGAATCGGAGAGAACCAGCGGCACCTCGGCTGCGGCGAAGATGAGCGAGGCGGCGATCACGATGGGCTTGCGTCTGCCCAAGCGGTCGGAGAGGGGACCGGAGAGTACGGTCGCCGCACCCGCGCTGATCGCCATGATGACGCCGCCGGTGGCGATGACGCCACCCGCTACCTTCACGTCGAGCCCGATGTAGTCGGTGAGCACGAAGAGCTGGTAGAGCAGCACGCTCATGAAGGACATCAGCAGCAGGAAACGGCCAACGAGCGCCAGGAGGAAGTCGCGGTCACTAGGAGGAACGAAGCTGCGCAGCAGCGCCCGTGCGGCCCGCGGCTCCCGTGGTTCGTCCCGGTTGTCCGGCTCTGGGGCCAGGAGGACGAAGAGCGCCGCACTGGCGGCGATCAGCCAAGGCAGCCAGCGCAGGCCCTCCCGGGGGACCGTGATGAGAGCGCCTGCCACAACGCCGCCCAGGCTCTGAGCGACCAGCTGGCCGAATCCGACCAGAGCGGAGGCCTTCCCCAGGTTGCCGGGTGTCACCCGGTCCGGCAGTACGGCGAACAGCGGGGCGAGGACCAGCGCCAAGCCGACCTGGAAGATGATCCAGAGCGCGACGAGCAGGGCGAAGTTGCTGGTGAACGACATGGCGGTGGCGGCGATGGCGAGGATGACGCCACCGCTGGCGATCCACGGGTTGCGCTTACCCAGGCGTGAACGGGTGCGATCAGACAGCGTGCCGATGATGATCGTCGCGATCATGCTCGCCAGCGAGCCGGTGGCGGCCAGGGTGGCGTAAAGCGCCACTTTCCGTCCGGAATCGATCTCCGTCATGATCGCCGGGATGAACGTTCCCGCGGCGGCGAACGGGAGCATCCAGCCCGCGTGAACGAAGAACAGCAACGGCCCGAGCCTGCCCAGCCGAGCTGAAGCCCGACTCGGTTCATGGTCTTTCGGGGCGGCGTTCGATTCCGAGGAGAGGGTCACTGGCCTGGTCCTTTGCGGCGCTGCGAGGAGTGGTGCGCGAGATGCTAGCCTCAAAACAGCCCAATTGCTACATTTTCGGAGACATTCCCCATGAGGAGGCTCCGTGAATCAGGCAGTGACCACTTCGGCGATCGGCATCCGGCAGGCAGGGTCCTGCCCCCCACCCCGGCTCGACAGGTCACAGGGACCGGCCCGGCTCGTCGTCGGCGGGAAGCCGTTTCTCGTACGCGGTGTCGAACTGCACAACTCCTCCCCCTCAGCGGCAGGCTCGCTGGCCGCCGCTCTGCGGTCCGCGACCGATACGAACGCCAACACTGTGCTGGTGAGCGTCACCTGGGAAGAGATCGAGCCCGTGGAGGGACGCTTCGTCCTCGACTCAGTCCGATCGGTCATCGAGGAGGCTCGGGCCGCCGGATTGCACGTGATCCTGCTGTGGTTCGGTGCGTGGAAGAACGGCACGTCCAGCTATGCGCCGAGCTGGGTGAAGCGCGACTGGGACCGGTTTCCGCGCTGCGTGCTCGACGACGGGCGCGTGACCGAAACGCTGACCCCGTTCGCGGGCGGCGACCTGGACCTGGCCGCGTTCCGCCGCATGATGGGATACATCGAGGAGATCGACGCTGAACACCGCACCGTGCTCATGGTGCAGATCGAGAACGAGGTCGGGCTACTGGGCGCCTCCCGGGACCGGTCCAGCCACGCGCGGAAGGCGTTCGCCCGGCCCGTCCCCGAGAATCTCCGCAACACGCTGCTGCCCTCGCAGGACGCGATCACCGTTCCGGCGGACCTGCGCTGGAGCGATCTGCCAGGCGATCCCTTGGCACGGGACGAGGCGTTCATGGCCTGGGCATTCGCGAACCATATCGAAAAGCTGGCGCGGGCGGGCCGGGCCGTCTCCCCTCTGCCCTTCTTCACCAACGCCTGGCTGGACAGCGAGATCGACCTCGACATCCCCGGCTTCGCGGTCGCCGGAGGACAGGTCCCGGGCACCTATCCCAGTGGAGGGCCGCTCCCGCGCGTGGCCGGCGTCTGGCACACGACCGCACCCACGGTCGACCTGTTCACCCCCGACTTCTACTTCGGCCGGCCCGACACGGTCTTCGGCGACTTCCTGGCCATGTCGGACGGGCTCTTCATACCCGAGATGCGCCGTGACGTCGTGGGTGTCGGGCACGCGTTCCTGGCGATCGGCAAGTTTCATGCCCTGGGGGTTTCCCCGTTCGGCACCGACTCTGCCGACCTCCCCGAGCTTGCCGCGCTGACCGATGCTTATGGCCTGATCCGCCAGGCCGAGTCCGCAATGACCCGCGCTGACGGTACGCCGTCCGCCACCAGGGGCTTCCACCTCGATGACGACACTCCGCGCGTCGAGCTGACCATCGGCTCCATCATCCTGACAGTGAGCCGGTCGACCCCCATCGGGGTCGACGCCGCGGGCACGCACGGTTACGGCCTCATCATGACGCAGGAAGAGGACGCCTTCCTCGCGGTCGGCCGAGGTTTTCGCATCTCCTTCACGGCCACGGATCCCGCGTGGCAGATCGGTCTCGAGTCCGTCACCGAAGGACGCTTCGGTCCGGACGGCTGGACGGCGGAGCGCCGCCTCAACGGCGACGAGACCGCAGGAGGGGTTGCCTGGCTGCATCCCCAGTCCGGGCCAACTTCCGCGAGCCCGTTCCCCATTCCCGCCAACCGCGACCACTCGGGCGTCTCCCGATGCCGCATCTATCGCTTCCCCTCTCGGGAGGCACCCACCCTGGATTGACCACCGGGCAGGTGGCTCGGAGGAACTCGTCAGGAGCTTGCGGATGGTGAACCCGTTGCCCTTACCTTGATCATGCGCTGTGTGGCTGAGGGTCCGGTTTCGTGGGCGACATGGGCACGGTGACCACGACCTCGAATCCGCCTGATGCCTTCGCTTGGGCTGTGATCGCTCCCCTGTAGAGCTTGACGCGTTCGCGCATGCCGATCAAGCCGTGACCGTCCTCCTTGGGGGTCACGGCCGCCCCGCGCCCGTCGTCGCTGACGCGCAGCTCAAGCGTGGTGCTGTGGTACGTGACCGTGACCGACGCCGTGGCGGGACCGGCGTGTTTGAGGACGTTGGTGAGGCACTCCTGGATGACCCGGTAGGTGCACAGGTCGATTCCGGGTGGTAACGGGCGCACCGAACCGGTGATCCTCACGTGCACCGGCACGCCTGCCGAGCGCACCCGTTCCACCAGTGGTCCGAGCCGTTGCAGGCCGGGCGCGGGGTCGTAGCCGTCGTCCTCGTCGTCGACGTCGATGCGCAGGACGGACAGCAGCCGTTTCATCTCGCCCATGGCCTCGCTGCCGGTGTCGGCGATGGTGGTGAGCGCGCCGCGCGCGGTGGCGGGGTCGGTGCCGAAGACGTCGCGGGCGAGCCCCGCCTGGTTGATGATGACCGACATGTGGTGGGCGACCACGTCGTGCAGTCCGCGGGCGATGCGTACCGTTCCTCGGTGACGGCGCGGCGCGCGTTGTCGTCCTGCTCGCGATGCAGCCGTTCGGTGAGGTGGGCGAGCCGCCTGTTGCGCTTGACCAGCAGCCTGGTGCCGTTGCCGAACGTCCAGGCGACGGCCATCATGATGCCGGCCTGCAGGATGTTGAGACCCGTGAATTCGCGCGGAGCCAGGAACGTCGCGTGCAGGATGATCGCGGTGGTGCAGCAGATTCCCAGCACGGTGAGCGGCGCCCGCCGTCGCCAGGCCAGCGCGAGGTTGGCCGCCAGTGTCAGCGCGACGCCCCAGACGCCCAGGGGACGCCGCGCGTACCCCTGATCGGCCGAGTTGCCGGCCACGGCGAATCCGAACGCCAGCGTGATGCCGGCGATGACGACGCCGAACACCAGGTCGGTGAGGAAAGGGCTCGCCACGGCGAGCCGTCTGAGATCCTAGTCGTCAGGGCTGATCCGGCCACATTCACCGTCCGATGGCTCGGCAGCGATCCGGCCACGCGGACGAAACCGCGCTCGCGTCTCGTTCAGGAGGGACGTTCGCCCTCACCACCCGCGTCGGCCCCACGACCAACTCCTCCCTGACCGCGCACGCGGCCCCGGCATGCCGCGTTGAGACCCGCGCGGCCCCGGTCTGGCGTGCTGACACCGATGCGCTGAGAAGTGTCACATCCCGAAGCCCTAGCATGGAACTCGAAGATCGGAACTCCGGGAGAGGCACTGTGGCGACCGAAACCGACCTGCGGCACCTGCGGCGATGTGTGGAGTTGGCGACGGAGGCGCTGGAGGTGGGAGACGAGCCGTTCGGGTCCGTGCTCGTGTCCGCTGACGGGATCGTGCTCGCCGAGGATCACAATCGCGTGGCCGCTGGCGACAATACTCGGCATCCGGAGTTCGAGCTGGCTCGCTGGGCCGCAGCTCATATGACGGTGGAGGAAAGGGCGGCTGCGACTGTCTACACCTCTGGGGAGCACTGCCCGATGTGTGCGGCCGCGCATGGGTGGGTTGGGCTGGGGCGGATCGTGTACGCGAGTTCGTCGGAGCAGCTTGCTGGGTGGCTGGCCGAGTTGGGTGTTCCCGCGCCGCTGGTGCGGACGCTGCCGATCCAGCAGGTCGTTCCAGGCGCTGTGGTGGAGGGGCCGGTGCCTGAGCTTGCAGTCGAGGTGCGGGAGCTGCACCGCCGTCGTCACAGCGCCGCTGACTGAGTTCCGCCCGGTACGGACGCCGTCACAGCGGTCCCCGGGTGTCCGCGTACGGGCGCGGCAAGTCTGTCCCGTCAATAAATTACGGGTCTCGTCAAGCGCGCGGGTCCTGTGAAGCGTGCGGGTCCCTGCCAACGGGCGTCTCGTCACGTGTGCGGGCCGCGTTAGGCGGGGAGGTCGCGTCCAGCGGATGTCCGGTCACGTGCGCTGGCCGCGTCAAAACGTGCAGACCGCGTCCAGCGGACGTCCCGTCACACGTGCGAGTCCGGCCAAAGGTGCGGTTCCCCTGGTCAAACACGCAGGGTTCTGCCGACAGTCCGCTCTTCCCGTCAGACGTGTAGTTCCCCCGACAGCACCGTGACCGCTCGCCCAGCCAAGTGCACGCGATCCCCGTCCAACCGCACGTGCACCAGCCCGCCCCTGACCGATAGTTGCGCGCCCACCATGGTGTCCCGCCCCAGCCGCTGCGCCCAATAGGGCGCCAGCGCGCAGTGTGCCGAGCCCGTCACCGGGTCCTCCGGGACCCCCACGTTCGGGGCGAAGAAGCGGGAGACGAAGTCGGTCGACGAGCCCCGTGCCGTGACGATCACGCCACGGGCCTGGATGGTGGCCAGTGCCCCGATGTCGGGTTCGAGGGAACGTATCGTCGCCTCCGATTCCAGCTCCACCACCAGGTCGAGATTGCTCCTCCCGACCTGCACCGGTGCAGCTCCGAGTGCATTTTCCAAGCCGTCGGGAACGGCTGCCGGCGACACTTCCTTCGCCGGGAAATCCATCGTGATCATGCCGTTGGCCATGCGATTCACGGTGAGTGTTCCGCTGGCCGTACTGAATTCGAGCTGACCGCCGGCCGCACCTGTGGAATAGAGCACATGTGCGGTGGCCAACGTGGCGTGGCCGCAGAGGGAGACCTCGACCGCGGGGGTGAACCAGCGCAGCGAATCGCCGAGCAGGAAGGCGGTCTCCGACAGGTTCATCTCCGTGGCGACGGCCTGCATCCATGACTCCGGAGAGGGAGACTCCAGCAGGCACACTGCGGCCGGATTGCCCCGGAAAGAAGTGTCGGTGAAGGCATCTACAGTGAACACGCGCATGTATCGAGGCTATCGGGGGAGAGATATCCAGGTGATACCTGGCTGCTAGCCGTACAAAATGGAATTAGTTGTGGGCGTGTCGCACGGCGAACTTCTCGTCGTCGGTTAACGTCCAATGGTGGGACGTGCCGATTGAGGTGAGTTCCTGAGGAAAGGACAAGCCGATGGGGGCAGTGCGCAAGGTGGTGAGCTACCTTGGCCTGGGCGGGATCGACCACTACGACGACGGCTACGACGACGAGCAGTACGAAGAGGAGTACATGCCGGCGACGGAGCGGGCGGCGAGGCGCTGGCGTTCGACCGCCGACTCGTCACGAATCGTGATGGTTCAGCCGCTCAAGTACAACGACGCGCCGATGATCGGGCAGCACTTCCGTGATGGCCAGACGGTGATCATGGACGTGACGGGCATGCCGATGCCGGAGGCGACCAGGATGGTCGACTTCGCCGCGGGCCTGGCCTATGGCTGTGAGGGTCGGATCGAGCGCATCGCCGACCGCGTGTTCCTGCTCGCGCCGGCCCACGTGGAGATCGAGAGCTCCTAGGCCGCGCGCGGGCCGCGACGGATCAGCCGGGTGAGCTCGGCCGAGTCGTCCGCGGCCTGTTCCGCTCGCGTGTCCGCCTCACGCGCGTATCCGTGCAGCGCCCACACCGCGCCGTCGGCAAGCTCCTTGAGCTCGGCGATCTGCGCGGCCACGTAGCGGGCGTCCGATTCAACGGCCTTGCGGCGCCGCCAGAGTTGCCAGCCCGCCAGGCCGAGCAGTGCCACCCCCGGTGCGGCGAGCACGGGCACCCCCAGCCCGTCGGCCAGCAGCGCTCCGAGGAGCAGACCGACTCCCGCCACGATCAGCGCGACGGCCGCCCATGGCGGCCGTCGCCGCATCGTGCCCTGGTCCACGATCTCGCGTTCGGCCGCCGCGAGCGAGGCATCGTCCGGCCCCTCGGGGTGTAGCTCGATGTGGTGGCCGAGCAGTGACACGGTCACCGTGGCGGGCGGCGCGAGCCGGCTGTCGGACTCCAGTTCCTCCGCGACGCCGCGCAGGATCGGGCCCGCCACGTGCAGGGCGAGCGCCGCCAGATGCGGATCGGCGCCCGGGCGCAGGTCGTCGAGGAGGTGCGAGCTCAGCGCGGCCATCGGCCCGGCGGGGCCGCCGAGCCCGATGAGTGAGCGGAGTACGGCCAGCGGCTCGTCCTCCTCCCACGCGGCGGCGGGGCTGCCGGAGCTGTTGGTGAGCGGGGTGGATGAGTCGTGCTCGGCCTGCTTCGCCGAGGTGATCTCCGCGCACCGGGCACGCAGCCGGGCGAGCCGCGCGGCGGCCTGGACGGGCGTGGCGAGTTCGGGGATCTCCGCCATCTCCGGGAAGTCGAGCAGCGAAGGGGGTACGACCACCGACGGTTCGCCGGGGAGGAGCGCCTGCGTCCACTGCGCCGCGTCCGCGTGCTCGGGTACGGCCACCGCGTCGAGCTTGCGGAGCACGAAGATCTTCCCGGCCGGACCGTACGCGCCCCTGGCCGCGGCCAGCCAGAGCGCGCGCTGACCGTGGGTGACCGGCTGGTCGAGCGACAGGTCGCCGAAGGCGGTGCCGAGCCAGGAGGCGTGGATGCGGCTGCCGTGACCCGCGACGGCCAGGGCGAGCGCCAGGAAGAGCGCGGTCTGCTGCTGGTCGCGTCCGGCCGCCTTGCTCAGCGGCGCCAGCGGATCGTCACCGGCGAGGATCGCCACCAGCGCTTCGACGGCGGGTGGCAGCCAGTAGCCAGGTTTGTCGGGAAAGTCGGGCGGGGCCGGAGGCGCGGCGCCGTTGGCGGCCAGGTGAGACAGCAGCGCCTCGGCGTATCGGTGCAGCTCGGTTGCTGCTTGGGGGTCGGCAGTCAGGTCCGTGCTCAAGGCAGAGAACTCCCCCATAGTGGCCTCAGTTCATGACCGCGTAAAGCCTAGCCGGGGGGCGCGCCGTCCACGTGGAGGCGCGCCCGCACGTGCTACATGCGCTCGGGCACCGGTACGCCGAGCAGATCGAGCCCCGTCTCCAGGACCCGCAGGGTCAGCGCGCAGAGAGCGAGCCGGTGCGCCTTCGTCTCGGCGTCGACCCCGTCCTTGGCCACCGGGCACTCCTCGAAGAAGGTGCTGAAGAAGCTGGCGGTCTCGAACAGGAAGGCGCAGAGCCGGTGCGGCTCCGACAGTGCCACGACCTGCTCCACCAGCGCGCCGAAGCCCAGCAGGTGGAGGGCAAGGGCGCGCTCGGCGGGATGGCCGAGCACGATGCGGCCGGTCGCGTCGGCCGGCGCCACGCCCGCCCTGCGGAAGATCGAGCGGATCCGGGCCGACGCGTACTGCATGTAGGGACCGGTGTTGCCGTTGAACCCGAGCATGCGGTCGTAGTCGAAGACGTATTCGCTGTCGTGACTGACCGACAGGTCGGCGTACTTCACCGCGCCCATGCCCACGGCGTGCGCGATCTCGGCCCGCGCGGTCTCGTCGTAGCCGCGGTCGGCGATGGCCGCCGCGGCCCGGTCGACCGCCTCCTGCAGCAGGTCCATCAGCTTGATCGACTCGCCGGACCGGGTCTTGAACCGGCGCCCGTCCTTGCCCAGCATCATGCCGATCTGGACGTGCTCGGCCGAGACCGTCTCGGGCAGCCAGCCGGCCAGCTTGGCCGCCGCGAACACCATGCGGAAGTGCAGCGCCTGGTCGGCGCCCACCACGTAGAGCATGCGGTCGGACTTGAGGTCGTCGACCCGGTAGCGGATCGCCGCCATGTCGGTGGAGGCGTAGCCGTAGCCGCCGTCGCTCTTCCTGACGATCAGTGGCAGCGGCTTGTCGTCGGAGCCGGTGAAGCCGGGCGGGAAGACGCAGAGCGCGCCCTCGCTCAGCACGGCGACCCCGGCGGCCTCCAGGTCGTCGCAGGTCTTCTCGAGCATCGGGTTGTACATGCTCTCGCCGGCGATGTCGGCGTCGGTGAGTGTGACGCCGAGCATGCCGTAGACCTTGTTGAAGTAGCGGATCGTGGCGTCCATGAAGACGTGCCAGAGGCGCAGGGTCTCCGGGTCGCCCGACTGGAGCATGGTCACCCGCTTGCGCGAGCGGACCTTGAACTCCTCGCCGCCGTCGAACTGGCTCCTGGCCGCCTGGTAATACTCGGTGCCCATGCCGGCTTCGAGCTGGGCGACCGCGGCCTCCTCGCCGATGTCGAGCAGATGCTCGATGAGCATGCCGAACGGCGTGCCCCAGTCGCCGAGGTGGTTCTGCCTGATGACGGTGTTGCCCAGGTGCTCGTGCATGCGGGCCAGCGAGTCGCCCACGATCGTGGTGCGCAGGTGGCCGACGTGCATCTCCTTGGCCGCGTTGGGCGCGGAGTAGTCGACCACCACGGTCTGCGGCGGCGTGGCGTAGCCGACGCCGGTGCGCGGGTCGTCGAGCATCGCGGTCGCCTCGGACTCGATCCACGAGTCGTCGAGCGCGATGTTGAGGAAGCCGGGACCGCTGACCTCGACCGTGCCGGGGAAGTCGGACAGCTCCGCGGCGATGGCCTCGGCGACCTCCCGCGGCGCGCGTCGCAGTCGCTTCGCCAGGCTCATCGCGACGTTCGCCTGGAAGTCGGCGAACTGGGAGGGCCGGATCAGCGGATCTGCGTCGGCGTACTCGGAGCCGAACGCGTGCGCCAGCGCCTGCTGGACGCGCTCGGTGAGCACTGTCTGCGGGTCGGTCATGGTCTAAGGGTACCGGCGACCTTGACCGCCGCGCTGATGCCTACGGCGGCCACCACGGAGATGCCGACGGCGGTCAGATCGTTGCTCAGATCGCCGGGTTCGAGGGCGAAGAAGTGCCGGATGAAGGGGATCGCGAGGGCCAGCGCGAACAGCCCGGCCATGGCGCCGATCATGGCGATCCGGCCCAGGGTGAGCGGCTTGGTGATCAGGATGAGCACCCACCAGGTGGTGAGGAAGAGGGCGATCGTCGCCGACGTACGGTCCTCGATCAGGGTGGAGGTGCCGCTGTGCGCGGCCCAGAACGCCAGGGACACCGCGCCCGCGCAGAGCAGCCCGGCGGGTACGGCGAAGCGCAGTACCCGGGGTACGAATCCGGGCTTGGCGCGTTCGAGTGTCGGCGCGAGCGCCAGGACGAACGCCGGGATGCCGATGGTCAGCGCGTTCACCAGTGTGGAATGGCGCGGAGCGAACGGGAACATCAGCCCGAGGACCCCGGTGAGCAGCGACAGGGCGATGGCGTAGAACGTCTTGGTGAGGAACAGGTTCGAGACCCGCTCGATGTTGGCCAGCACCCGGCGGCCCTCGCCCACCACGTGCGGCAGCGAGGAGAACTTGTCGTCGAGCAGCACCACCTGGGCGACGGCCTTGGTGGCGGGACTGCCCGCGCCCATCGCGATGCCCAGGTCGGCGTCCTTCAGCGCGAGCACGTCGTTGACGCCGTCGCCGGTCATCGCCACGGTGTGACCGCGCGACTGGAGCGCGCCGACGAAGGCGCGCTTCTGCTGAGGGGTGACGCGGCCGAACACGGTGTTGGTGTCCAGCAGTTCGGCCAGCTTGGCCGGGTCGTCCGCCGGCAGGGTACGCGCGTCGATCGCGCGATGGCCGTCCGGAATCTCCAGGCCGATGGCGATCGCGGCGACGGAGTCAGGATTGTCGCCGGAGATCACCTTGACCGTGACGCCCTGCTTGGCGAAGTACCGCAGGGTCTCGTGCGCGTCGGGCCTGATGCGCTGCTTGAGCGTGACGAGCGCGACGGCCTCCACCTTTCCGGCGGTGGCCTTCTCGGTCCCGGCGGCCGACGCCACGCTTGCGGAGGCCAAGCTGTCCGTACGGCACAGCGCCAGCACGCGGGTGCCGGTCGAGGCCAGCTCGGCGGCCCGCTCGTAGCCGTCGGCGGTGGCGTCGAGCAGGACGTCGGGGGCGCCGAGCAGCCACACCCCGTGGGGGCCGAAGTCGGCGCCGCTCCACTTGCGCGCCGAGGAGAACGGCACGACGTCGACCGCCGTCCACCCGTCGGCCGCCGCGGGGTAGCGGGACTGGATGGCCTTGGCTGTGGCGTTGGGCCGGTGGTCCACGTTGGCCAGGGCGGCGAGCGCGTCATGGATCGGCCGGCCCTCGCTCAGGGGGAGTACCTCGCCGAGGTCCATGCCGCCCGCGGTGAGCGTGCCGGTCTTGTCGAGGCAGAGCACGTCGACCCGGGCCAGGCCCTCGATCGCGGGCAACTCCTGGACCAGGCAGCTGCGGCGGCCGAGCCGTACGACGCCGACCGCGAAGGCGATCGAGGTCATCAGCACCAGGCCCTCGGGGATCATGGTGACGATGCCGGCGACCGCGCCGGTGATGGCGGTGCCGAAGTCGGCCGAGTTGCGCAGCTGGCTGTAGATCAGCAGCGTGCCGATCGGGATGACGAGCCAGGTGATGTACTTGATGAAGTTCGTGACGCCGTCACGCAGCTCCGAGCGCGCGAGGTGAAAGCGGCTCGCCTCCTCCGCTAACCGTACGGCGTAGGCGTCTGCGCCGACCTTGGTCGCGACGAACGCGCCCGAGCCCGCGACGGCGAAGCTGCCCGACTGCACCTCGTCGCCCGGCAGCTTGTGCACCGGATCGGCCTCGCCGGTCAGGAGCGATTCGTCGATCTCCAGTCCGTCGGACTCGACGACCTCGCCGTCCACCAGCAGACGATCGCCGGGCCCGAGCAGGATCAGGTCGCCGAGCACCACCTGGTGAGGCGGGATCTCCTGGTCGCGGCCGTCCCTGCGGACCGTGACCGGCGCCTCGTTGATCACCGCGAGCTTGTCGAGCGTGCGCTTGGCCCGGAACTCCTGCACGATGCCGATCAGCGCGTTGGCCACGATGACCAGCCCGAACAGTCCGTCCTGCCACGCGCCGAAGATCAGCACCAGCGCCCAGAGTACGCCGATGACCAGGTTGAACAGGGTGAAGACATTCGCCCTGATGATCGCGCCGAGCGACCTGCTCGACCGGCGCGGCACATGGTTGGTCTTCGCCCCCGAGACCTGTGCTGAGGTTAAGCCGTCCACACAACCCCCAGATTTGTGGATCCGCCACAGACTATGGGGTTCTCAGGCGATGCGGGCGGTGTGCGGCCGCGATTCTGTCGCCGATGCGCGCCACGACGCCCTGCGCCGACAGGTCGGCGGCGAGCCGGCAGGCGGCGCTGATGCCGGCCGCTCTGGACGAGCCGTGGGCGATCACCACGGTCCCGTTCAGCCCGAGGAGTACGGCACCGCCATAGGCCTCGGCGTCCAGGCGGCTGCGCAGCTCGCGCAGGCGTGACCGCTGCAGGAACGCCCCCAGCCTGGCCATCCTGTTGTCGTCGATGGTCCGCCGGAGCTCGCCGAACGCGTAGCGGACCGCGCCTTCCATGGTCTTCAGCGCGACGTTGCCGGTGAAGCCGTCGGTGGTGATCACGTCGGCGATGCCGGTCAGCAGGTCGTGGCCCTCGATGTTGCCGATGAAGTCGAGGCCGGGGGAGCCCTGCAGCAGCTCGTGGGCCCGCTTGACGATCTTGTTGCCCTTCTCGGCCTCGCTGCCGATCGTGAGCAGACCGACCCTGGGCATGGAGATCTCGTACGCCAGCTCGGCGTAGACGGACCCCAGATGCCCGAACTGCACAAGCATTTCCGGTTTGACCTCGGCGTTCGCGCCCGCGTCGAGGAGCAGCGTGGGTTTCGGCAGTGTGGGCAACGCGACGGCGATGGCCGGCCGGAGCACCCCCTGCTGGGCCTTGAGCCTGAGCCGGCCCGTGGTCACGATCCCGGCGGTCGAGCCCGCGGACACCACCGCCGAGGCGTCGCCACGCCGTACGAGATGGCAGGCGATCGCGATGCTGGAGCGGGGGCGGCGCAGGCTGGCCAGCGCGCCCTCGTCCATCGCCAGGGCCTCCTCGGCCCGCACGATGGGGATCTCCTTGGTCGCGTCGTGGTCGGCGAGCGCCTCGTAGAGCACCTTGGGCGAGCCGACGAGCACCACCGCCAGCCCGCGCTCGCGCACGGCGTGCACGGCCCCCGCCACGATCTCGTGCGGCGCGTGGTCGCCGCCCATGGCGTCGAGCGCGATCGGCCTGGTGTCGGACAAAAGGTCACCTCGTACGGCTCGCGGAGCGTTCCTGTGGCGTGGCCGGAACGCGGTCACGCCGCGGTCCGCCCCCCGGGTCCGCCCCCCGTACGCCCCCCGTCCGTATCGTAGGCAGGGTGCGCGCCGGGCCGATCGGCGGGTGGCCGGGTCAGCCGACGCTGGTCAGGTTCCAGTCGGAGACCTCGCGCGAAACGATGACCTTGGAGAACATCGACCGGCCCGTGACCCGGATGAGGGGGCCGTCCTCGCGCGTGCCGCCGCTCACCTGGCGCTTGCCGAACATGGAGCCGCCCTCGTCGACCACCTGGGCGTTGTCGGGCACCAGCACGATCAGCTTGCTGAAGCGGGCGTCGGCCTCGATGGTGATCTCCCGGCCGGGCAGCACGGCGTCCGTCAGGTCGATGATCAGCGCGCCGAACCTCGCCGACAACCTGGTGTGGCGGGAGGCGACCCAGCGGCCCTTCCTGATCACCTTGCTGAACTTCGAGTCGATGGTCTGCTGCTCGATTCCGAGGGCCACCATGTTTGGAGCCGACACATCGGGCAGGTCAGAGGTTATGGGGGCCAACTCTCCGACGGTCTTGGCCGTGTAGGCAGCGTCGAGGCGGTCCGCGTGTTCGAGGCTGGTGAGCCTTCCGGTGGCGAGGGCCTCACCGAGCACAGCGGCCACGCGGTCGCGGTCGGCGTCAGAGGCGCGCAGAACGGGATCTGAGGTCACAATTTTTCAGTCTATGCGCTGTCGCGATATGTCGCGAGTAGTCAAACCTCAGGGAAAACTTGGAGACCAATGGAACCAGGGACGCCGTGCATAGCGTCCGGGTATAAGAACCGTAGACGCATGACAGGCGCCAGAGGTTTACAGCGGATCGAACAAAAAAGATGGGAAAGGCTTAGTGATCTTGAATCAGGCGGGCACGCGCCGCTTCAGGGCGTACACGTCCAAGCACCTCGATGAGCTCCTGCGACGTGCGGGGCTCGATGATGAGCAGCGGCTGAGGGTACGCGCCGTCGCCACCGTGCTGCCCTTCCGGACGAACGCCTACGTCGTGGACGAGCTCATCGATTGGTCGGCAGCGCCCGACGATCCCATATACCGTCTTGTCTTTCCTCAGGAGGACATGCTTCCGGCCGCGGACGTCGCGCGGCTGGCCGACCTGCTGAAGGCCGAGGCGCCCAACGTCGAGATCCAAGCCGAGGCCAACCGGGTGCGCGCGCAGCTCAACCCGCACCCCGCCGGGCAGAAAGAGCTCAACGTCCCCCGGATCGGCGCGGAGCCGGTGCCGGGATTGCAGCACAAGTACCCCGAGACCGTGCTCATCTTCCCCAAGCAAGGGCAGACCTGTCATGCCTACTGCACCTACTGCTTCCGGTGGGCGCAGTTCGTCGGCGACGCGGACCTGAAGTTCGCCTCCGACGACATCGACCAGATGGTCTCCTACATCCGCCAGAACCCGCAGGTCACCAGCGTGCTGATCACCGGCGGCGACGCCATGATCATGGGCGAGCCGGTGATCAGGCGATATATCGAGCCGCTGATCGGCCTGGAACAGCTGGAGTCGATCCGGATCGGCACCAAGGCGCTGGCCTACTGGCCGCAGCGGTTCGTGTCCGACCCCGACGCCGACGCCACGCTCGAACTGTTCGAGCAGGTCGTGGCCGCGGGAAAGAACCTGGCGTTCATGGCCCACTTCACGCACCCGCGCGAGCTGGAGTCGCCGCTGGTCGAGTCCGCGGTCAAGCGGATCCTCGGCAGTGGGGCGACGATCAGGACCCAGGCGCCACTGATCCGCTCGATCAACGACGATCCCGCCATATGGTCGGGCATGTGGCGGCGGCAGCACAGCATGGGGATGATCCCGTACTACATGTTCGTCGAGCGCGACACCGGCCCGCAGGACTACTTCGCGGTCCCGCTCGCCCGCGCGTACGAGATCTTCAGGGAGGCCTACTCCCAGGTCTCAGGGCTCTGCCGGACCGTCCGGGGGCCTTCCATGTCGGCCACTCCTGGGAAGGTGTGCGTCGACGGCGTGACGGAGATCGCCGGTCGGCGGGTGTTCGTGCTCCACTTGATCCAGGCCCGCGACCCTTCTCTGGTCGGCCGGCCGTTCTTCGCCGAGTACGACCCATCGGCGGTGTGGCTGTCGGACCTGCGCCCGGCCTTCGCCGATCGTTTCCCGTTCGAGGTCTCCGTGGAGGACATGCTCGTGCCGGCCTGAGCGGTCAAGCGCGTGCCCCGCAAGCGGAAAGATTGAGCCCCCGGCCCGTGACAATTGTTTTCCCGACCGTTGTCGACGGGCCGTCGGGGTGGCTCTTCTGAATGCGGGTGACGTCAACGGAATATCGGACATACACCCCGGCTATTTCCCGATTTGTCTCCCGACTCGACACCCCTCCCATGATCGCTCCTGGGTCGCTCAACCCCGTGTGACGTGGAGTTTCCGTGGCCTGCGCTCGGTCGGCCGCGGTGATACAACTGCGTCAGTAGCTCAGCCGGGACGGCGCGCTTCGTGTGGTGCCCATAGCGTGTACGCCACGGCATTCGGGGGTTATCGAGACGCATCTCAGCTTTATTCGAGAGCGCTCGATCACGAGCCGGGAAGGCAAATCATGAAACGTATTATCAAGTCGGCGGTCGCCGTCGCGGGATTGGCGCTGGCAGCGGCGTCGTTCGCGTCGGCCGCCCAAGCTGAGGCCCATTACTCCGCGGTCAGGAGCCTGCCGGGGGGCAGCGACCCGATCCAGGGTCTGGGCGGTGTGAACGGCCTGCCCGCCGGGGCCAAGGTCGGTGGGGTTCTCGACACCGAGGTGTCCGCTCCGCGAGCCGCCTCCGAGCGCTCCGGCACCGAGGGGGCCGCTCTGCGGGCCATTCCCGAGCGGAGTGCCGTCGCTGAGGGCGCAGGGGAGCTGTCGCCGTACTTCGGCGGTCGCCTGATGAGTCCGCCGCCGAGCAAGCGAACGGGTCGGCACGCGGATGGGCCCAGGGGCGGCCGCATAGACGGGCCCAGGGGCGGCCCCATGAACGGACCCATGGATGGGCCGAGGGGCGGGCCTGTGAACGGCCCTAAGGGCGGGCCCACGGACGGGCGCGCGGATGGGCTCAAGAGCGGGCCCATGAACGGGCCCATGAACGGGCCCAAGAGCGGGCCCATGAACGGGCCCATGAACGGGCCCAAGAGCGGCACCATGAACGGGCCCAAGAGCGGGCCCATGAACGGTCCGCAGGGCGGGCCCATGGATGGGCGCGCGGATGGGCCCAGGGGTGGGCTCATGGACGGCGCCGGTTGGCGCGCGGACGGGCGCAGGGACGGGCGTAGAGACAGGCGTTGGGGCTGGGGCTCGGAGGCGCACGCGCATGCGAGTACCCGCACAGGCGGCCACGCGGAAGCCCACGCGGGCGACCAGGCGGCCGCACGTCCGGGTGGGCGCACGGACCGGCTCGAGGGCCGGTTTGAGGACCGGCTGAAGCACCAGCTCGAGAACCAGTTTGAGAACCCGCGCACGGACCCGCGCACGGACCCGCGCACGCATCGGCGTACGGATCGGCGTACGGATCGGCGTACGGGCGAGCCGGCGGGCGTGGGCGAGGTGCCCGGTGCCGCGCGCCTGGCGGAGCCGGTCGCGTCCACCGACGAGATCGCCCCGCTCGTCGAGGACGCGTCCCACGCGGTCTCGACCTACGGGAAGAAGGCCGCCGGGAACCTCGGCGACACGGTGACCCCGCTCGCCGGGACCGCTGAGGCGACGGCGGACGCTGTCTCGGGCTTCTCCCGCACGGCTGATCGCGGTGTGATGGCGATCTGACCCAGGCCGATCGCGGCGTGATCGCGATCCGGCCGAGGCGCCTTCCGGATGTCGGCCGTTCGGGCCGTGGTGGCGGTTCGCGAGTGTCATAGGTGCGTGCGCTCGGGAATGGGCCGCGACGGCCACGAGGCGGCGCGTCCGGCAGGAAACATGATCGAGGGTCGGTGCGTCCCCTGAACGTGGGACGCACCGCCACAGAACCGGCGTGGCCGGTCGGCGAGCCTCCAACGGTGCCGGGGTGTTCGACACGGCCGTCGCGCATGTGTCACGAGCCGCCCGCGAGAGCGGGTGGTCTACTGGCCGGCCCGGGCGGACGCGCCCGGGCATGGGCCGTGCCCGCGCACCGCCACACTGCAGGGCTGTGGCGCCGCGTGGGTCGCGGCCCGCCGCCGGTCCCGGATCCCCGGGGCCGGCGGCATCTTCATGTCCGCGACACGTGCCTCTAGAGCAGGCGGACGCCGGTGCGGCGGGCTATCTGGGCCTGCAGCCTGGCCATCTGCCAGTGGAGGTCGATGAGTTGCTCGGTCAGTTGGGCTCGGGGAACGTCTGCCACGTCCTCGACGGCCAGATGGTCGATCGCGGCCGCTAGCTCTCCCATCGCGCGCTCCCACTCCATCGGCGTCCTCGTATCGAAACAACGTTCGAATGATATCGGAACACCGGCCACGGTGTCAGTTATTTGCCCCGCGAGTCGCGCGGGCGTGACCGCGGGCATGACAGAGCCGCGGACGCCTGACGGCGGCGCCCGCGGGAGCGGCGGGGATAGGCCCTGGTTGAGGGGCGGGGATCAGCCTGAGAGGTCAGCCCTTGTTGTAGGCGGCGAGGACTTCCTTGGGGTCGCCGTCCATCTTGATCTTGCCCTTGTGCAGCCAGATGACCCGGTTGCAGGTCTCCTCGATGACCCTGAGGTCGTGGGCCACGAGGAAGACCGTGCCCGCCGACTCGCGGATCTGCTTGATGCGTTCCTCGCTCTTCTTACGGAACTCGCGGTCGCCGGTGGCCAGGGCCTCGTCGATCAGCAGCACGTCGTGCGTCTTGGCCGAGGAGATGGCGAAGCGCAGCCGGGCGCCCATGCCGGAGGAGTAGGTGGACATCGGCAGCTGGACGAACTCATCGATGCCGGAGAAGTCGACGATCTCCTGGTATTTCTCCCGGACCTCGCTCGGGGTCATGCCCATGGCGTAGCAGCCGAGCACGATGTTGCGCTCGCCCGTGAGCTCGCGCATGAGCGCCGCGTTGACGCCGAGCAGCGACGGCTGGCCGTCGGTGTAGACGGCGCCCGCGTGCGGCGGCAGGAGGCCGGCGATGGCGCGCAGCAGCGTGGACTTGCCCGAGCCGTTGCGGCCGACGATGCCGATCGCGTCGCCGTGATAGGAGACGAAGGACACGCCCTTGACGGCGTGCACCTCTTTCATCTGCGGGCGACCCTGCCGCTTGACCAGCCGCGTGAGGGCGTTGACCGCGTTGCCCTTCTCGTTGTCGCTGGCCGCGCCGTAGACCCGGTAGACGATGTGGAGATCGTCCACGATGACCGTGGGCGTGCCCGTGGGGACGTCCAGGGGCCGCTTGCCGGCGGGGGCCGGGTTGGGGTGCACCCTGACGTCCTTGTTGGGGACGTCCGCCTTGGGGACGACCTCGCCGGGGACGGCGGGCTCCTGGCCCTTCACCTGTGACAGCTCCTTGGTCAGTTCAGCCACGCCCGTACCTCTCCTCAGCTCGCCAGAAGTACCAAAAGCCGAAGCCGAGTGCGAACACTGCCCAGAATACGCAAGACAGCACCACCATCATCGGGGGGTTGTGCCCGTTCTCCGGATGGTAGGTCTCGATGAGGATGTCGCGCATCCACTCGATGTAAGAGGCCGCGGGATTGAGATACATCACGTTGGCCACCCATTGGGGCAGCTCCGCAGCGTGGACGACCTTGTCCTGGATCGAGAAGAAGACGCCCGAGGCGTAGAGCCAGGTGCGGGTGATGAACGGCAGCAGTTGGTTGAGGTCGCGCATCGAGGAGCCGAGCCGGGCGATCACCAGGCCGGCGCCGATGTTGAACAGCGTCTGCAGCAGCAGCACGACCGGGATCATCAACCAGAACCAGGTGGGCCATTCGCCGGTGATCACTACGAGCACCAGGAGCACGCCCATGGAGATGGCGAGTTGCTGGAGCTCTTGGATCGTGTAGGCGAGCGGCAGTGAGGCCCTGGGGAAGTGGAGCGCCCGGATCAGCGAGAGGTTGCCCGAGATCGACTTGGCGCCGGCGGTCACCGTCCGCTGCGTGTAGGTGAAGACGAACATCCCGGTCAGCAGGAAGGCCGGGTAGTTGTCGATGTTCTTGCTGCCGCCGAGGATCAGGCCGAACATCAGGAAGTAGATGGCGGCGTTCAGCAGCGGGGTCAGGACCTGCCACAGCTGGCCCAGAGCCGAGCTGGAGTACTTCGAGACGTTGCGCGAGGTCGCGTACGTCAGGATGAAGTGTCGGCGCTCCCACAGCTGGCGCACGTAGACAGGGAACCTCGGCCGCGCGATGGCACGGCGAAGCCCGTATCTCTGGGCGAGCTTGGCCAGCGGCTCTCCGCTTCGGCCGCCCGCCTGGGCGTCCGCTACAGCGGATTCCGGCTGGCTCATGGCAAGGACTCTATTGGATCCGGCTCGTTGAGGTGTCTGCCGCGACGGTTCGCGACAGACTGTTGGACGGTGTCCCGCGTTGACCGGTTCCAAGGCTGGTACCAGGGCATGCCAAGACTCGCTCAACCGTAGCTCAGCGACACGCGGGATGGCGGCTAGGGCGCGACCAGTGGCGCCAAGGGGGTATTTTTCATCAGCTGTTCACGTCCCGTAGTGTCCGCTTTAGAGGTTCTTCGGCGGCTTTAGTGCTCTATGCGAGAAATGACTGTGACGTTGGATAAGCGCACGTGTGACCGAACTGCAACGCGCCAGAGACTCCCTGGTGGCAAGTAGTAAGGGATAGTCGCGATCGACTGGCAGGGCGTCGGCTGGTTTGACCAGGTCAGCCAAACCCGGGGGACGACAAGGCACCCCCGTCAGGCTGCTCACGATCATCGCAGCTCAGCGCTTACGCCCACCTGTTTGAGGGAGGAATCTTTTTACCATGCGTGTTACTAAGGGCGCACAGATCGTCGCCGGTACCGCGCTGCTAGCCCTCGCGGTTGCCGCGTGTGGCGGCGGCGGATCCACGACCGGCAACCCCGCGTCGAGCGGAGGCGGCGACACGCCGGTCCGCATGGAACTGGGCGAGCCGCAGAACCTGCTGGTCCCGTCGAACACCACGGAGTCCGAGGGCGCTGAAGTCCTCGCCGCGGTGTTCGAGCCGCTCGTCAACTATGACGAGAACAAGCAGGTTGTCCTGGCGGCGGCCGAGTCGATCGAAAGCACCGACAACAAGGTGTGGACGATCAAGCTCAAGCCTTACACGTGGCAGGACGGCCAGAAGGTCGTCGCGCAGAACTACGTCGACGCGTGGAACTACGCGGCCAACCAGGACAACGCCCAGGGCGCCGGCTACTTCTTCGGCCGCGTCGAGGGTTACGCCGACCTCAACCCTGGCGAGGGCAAGCAGGTCACCACCAAGGAGATGAAGGGCCTCAAGGCGGTCGACGACACGACGCTGCAGGTCACGCTCACCGCGCCGTTCTCCCAGTTCAAGACCATGCTGGGCTACACCGCGTTCTACCCGCTGCCCAAGAGCGCCTTCGGCGCCGACGGCAAGGTGACGGCGGAGTACGGCGAGAAGCCGATCGGCCAGGGCCTGTTCAAGCTCGACAAGCCCTACAAGAAGGGCACTGACCAGTCCATCGACCTGTCGGTCTACGACAAGTACCCGGCCAAGAAGCCGGCCGGCTGGACCAAGCTTCAGTTCAAGCTCTACAACAGCTCTGAGACGGCCTACAACGACCTGCAGGCCGACAACGTCGACATCCACGACTCGCTGCCCGCCTCGGCGATCTCCAGCGCCAAGACGGCGCTCGGCGACCGCTACCAGGACCAGCCTGACGCCGGCGTCGGGTACATCGGCTTCCCGCTGAAGTACAACGACGAGTACAAGGACGTCAAGATGCGCGAGGCCATCTCGATGGCCATCGACAGGAAGACCATCGCCGAGACGGTCTTCTCCGGCACCCGTTCGCCGGCTGACGACTTCATCAACCCGGCCATCGACGGCTACCGCCAGGGCGCCTGCCAGGCCTGCCAGTACAACCCCACCAAGGCCAAGGAGCAGTACGCCGCGGCCAAGGGCCCGGCGAAGCTGGAGCTCGGCTACAACGCCGACGGTGGCCACAAGGAGTGGATCGAGGCCGCGGCCAACAACCTCCGCGCCAACCTCGGTGTCGAGGTGACGGTCAAGCCGTTCGAGAAGTTCGCGAGCATCCTTGACGCCCTCGACAAGAAGGAATACAAGGGCATGTTCCGGATGGGCTGGGCGATCGACTACCCGTCCGCCGAGAACTACCTGACGCCGATCTTCTCGACCGGCGCCATCAAGACCGGTTCGAACTACGCGGGCTACTCCAACAAGGAGTTCGACGAGACGGTCGCCAAGGGCGACCAGGCGCCGACTCCCGAGGAGGGGCTGAAGTTCTACCAGCAGGCGGACGACATCCTCATCAAGGACCTTCCGTACATCCCTGTGTACTTCTACCGTAACAACTCGGGGTACTCGACCAAGGTCAAGAACGTCAAGATCAACCTGCTCAACCAGGTTGAGTGGGCCGACGTCGAGAAGGCCTGACGCTGTTCGCGGGGGTGGGCGCCTAGTCGTCCACCCCTCGAGAGCCCGCCACGAAGGCAGTCATTGGGGGCCGTGAGAACCCCAGGTCCCGGCGACTGCCTTCTTGGCATGTACGGGAGGCTTGAATGGGCCGTTATGTCATCCGGCGCCTGATCCAGGCGATACCAGTCCTGCTGGGCGCCACCCTCTTCATCTTCGTCATCGTCTTCGCGCTCCCTGGCGACCCCATCGCGGCGCTGGCCGGCGAGAAGAGACAAGATCCCAACATCGTGATGATCCTGCGGGATCAGTATCACCTCAACGATCCGGTGCTGGTGCAGTACGGGTACTACATCAGCAACATCTTCCTGCACGGCGACTTCGGCAGGACCTTCGCCGGTGTGCCCATCACGCAGTTGATGGCGGGCAAGTTCCAGGTCACGCTGAACCTGGCGCTCGTCGCCCTCGTCATGGAAGCGATCATCGGTGTCCTGCTCGGTCTGTGGGCGGCGCTGCGCCGCGGGCAGGCGATCGACACCATGATCCTGGCCGCGACGCTGCTGCTCATCTCCGTCCCGCCGCTGGTGACCGGCTTCGTGCTGCAGCTGTGGCTGGGCGTCTGGCTGAAGCAGACCGTGGGCACGGAGATCTTCCCGATCGCGGGAATCAACGCGGGGCTGAAATCGTACTTGCTCCCCGGATTCGTGCTGGCGGGTACGTCGATCGCGTATCTCACCCGGCTTACCAGAACAAGCCTGGTCGAGACCCTGAGATCCGACTACATCCGAACAGCGACCGCGAAGGGACTCTCCAGACGAAGAGTCATCGGCCGGCACGGGTTGCGTAACGCGCTGATCCCCCTGGTCACCTACCTGGGCGCCGACCTCGGCACGCTCATGGGCGGTGCGGTGATCACCGAGACGATCTTCAACATCCCGGGCATCGGCCTCCAGATCTACCAAGGCGTATACCTACGAGAGCAACCTATCGTCGTAGGTATCGTGACAATCCTGGTGCTGGTCTACATCGTGGCGAACCTGGTCGTGGACCTGTTGTACGCCGTGCTCGATCCGAGGATTCGCTATGAGTAACGACCCACAGGTCGGACCTGTGCAGACCGCCACCGCGCCGACCCCTCCGGACAAGCTCAAGAAGGAGGCGAAGCCGGCGAGTCTCTGGGGCGACGCCTTCTATGACCTGCGACGTCGGCCGATGTTCATCTTCTCGTGCGTCCTCATCGCGATCCTGCTGGTCATGTCGTTCTGGCCGTCGTTGTTCACCTCGATCAACCCCTTCGACGCCAAGACCTGCGAGCTGGCCACGGCCAGGCAGGGACCGAGCGCGGGCCACATCTTCGGCCGCGACAGCCTGGGCTGTGACGTCTACGCCAGGACGATCTACGGTGCGCGCAACTCGATCGTGATCGGCGTGAGCACCACCATCATCACGGCGATCGTCGGCGGACTGCTGGGTCTCCTCGCGGGTGCCCGCGGCGGAGCCGTCGACACGCTCACGTCCCGGATCACGGAGGTCTTCTTCGCGATTCCGTGGATCCTCGGCGCGCTGCTCATCTCGGCCACCTTCAGGGACGCCAACCTGGGCATCTGGATCGTGGTCATCGCGCTGGCCGTGCTGGCCTGGCCGATGACGTTCCGCATCATGCGGGCCGCCGTCATCACCGCCAGGAGCCAGGACTTCGTGGTCGCGGCCAGGGCCCTCGGCGCGAGCCAGAGCCGGGTCATGTTCGGGCACCTGCTGCCGAACGCGGTCGCCCCGGTGATCGTCATCGCGACGATCAACCTCGGCGGGTTCATCTCGGCCGAGGCGGCGCTGTCGTTCCTGGGAGTCGGGGTCCAGTCCCCGGACATCTCCTGGGGTCTGATGATCGCCGACGCTCGCAACCGGTTCCTGGAAGCGCCGTTGCCGCTCGTCTTCCCCGCCGTGTTCCTGAGCATCACGGTGCTCGCGTTCATCATGCTGGGCGACGCCGTACGCGACGCTCTCGACCCGAAGCTCAGGTAGGAAGGGGGTTCAAGTGAGAAAGGCATCAACGGACGTGTTGCCCGCCGAGGGAGGGCTGGGCGACGAGCCGCTGCTCGCCGTGGAGAATCTGCACGTGGAGTTCGCCACCCGCGCGGGCGTCGTGCGTGCGGTCAACGGGGTGAGCTACTCGCTCAGCCCCGGTGAGACTCTGGCCGTGCTGGGAGAGTCGGGTTCCGGCAAGTCCGTGACCGCCCAGGCGATCATGGGCATCCTGGACATGCCGCCGGCCCGCATCCCCAAGGGCGAGATCCGCTTTCGCGGCACCGACCTGCTGAAGCTCTCGGACGAGGCGCGCACCCAGGTGCGCGGCCAGCGGATCGCGATGGTGTTCCAGGACGCGCTGTCCGCGCTCAACCCGGTGTTCACCGTGGGCTGGCAGATCAGCGAGATGTTCCGGGTGCACCGTGGCCTGTCCAAGCGCGACGCCTACAACAAGGCGGTCGAGCTGATGGACAAGGTGCGCATCCCGGCCGCCAGGCAGCGCGTCAACGACTATCCGCACCAGTTCTCCGGAGGTATGCGCCAGCGCATCATGATCGCCATGTCGATCGCGCTGGACCCCGAGGTGCTGATCGCGGACGAGCCGACCACCGCGCTCGACGTGACGGTTCAGGCCCAGATCATGGAGCTGCTCGCCGAACTCCAGCGCGAGAGCAACATGGGCATGATCCTCATCACGCACGACCTCGGCGTCGTGGCCGACGTCGCCGACAAGATCGCGGTCATGTACGGCGGGCGCATCGTCGAGAACGCCAGCGTGCACGACATCTACAAGACCCCCGCCCACCCCTACACCAAGGGGTTGCTGGAGTCGATCCCCCGGGTCGACCTCAAGGGCCAGGAGCTGTACGCGATCAAGGGCCTGCCGCCCAACCTGCTCGACATGCCGACCGGCTGCGCCTTTCATCCGCGATGCCCGTATCGCCAGGACAACTGCGTGACGGACAACCCCCCGCTCTACGAGATCAGCGGCTCGCGCAGCAGCGCCTGTCACTACTGGAGGGAGGTCCTCGATGGCGACCAAGGGTGAGCGGATTCTCGAGGTCCGGGACCTGGTCAAGCACTTCCCGCTGACCCAGGGCATCCTGTTCAAGAAGCAGATCGGCGCGATCAAGGCAGTTGACGGCGTCTCGTTCGACCTCAACAGGGGCGAGACGCTGGGCATCGTGGGCGAGTCGGGTTGCGGCAAGTCCACGCTGGCCAAGGTGCTCATGGCGCTGGAGCGGCCGACCTCCGGTTCGGTGACGATCAACGGCCGGGACATCGCCAAGGCCAAGGGCGCCGAGCTCAAGCGGATGCGGCGCAACATCCAGATGGTGATGCAGGATCCGTACACCTCCCTGAATCCCCGGATGACGGTCGGCGACATCATCGGCGAGCCGTTCGACATCCACACCGAGGTCGCCCCCAAGGGCGACCGCCGCCGCAAGGTGCAGGAGCTGCTGGAGGTCGTGGGGCTCAACCCCGACCACATCAACCGCTACCCGCACCAGTTCTCGGGCGGGCAGCGTCAGCGCATCGGCATCGCCCGTGGTCTGGCGCTCCAGCCGGAGATCATCGTCTGCGACGAGCCGGTCTCCGCGCTCGACGTGTCGATCCAGGCCCAGGTCATCAACCTGCTGGAGCGGCTGCAGAACGAGTTCGACCTGGCGTACATCTTCATCGCCCACGACCTGTCGGTGGTGCGCCACATCTCCGACCGGGTCGCGGTGATGTACCTGGGCAAGGTCGTCGAGCTCGGTAAGGACACCGAGATCTACGACAAGCCCGCCCATCCGTACACGCAGGCGCTGCTGTCGGCCGTGCCGGTCCCCGACCCCGAGGGCCGCGAGCAGCGTGAGCGGATCATTCTCCAGGGCGACCCGCCGTCGCCCGCCAACCCGCCGTCGGGCTGCCGCTTCCGCACCCGCTGCTGGAAGGCGCAGGAGATCTGCGCTGAGGAGGAGCCGCTGCTGCAGATCCGGCCGGGGACGGGGCACGAGAGTGCCTGTCACTTCGCCGAGACGCACGACGTGGTTCACGTCGGCTGATCACCGACTGGTCAGCGACGCCAAGGCCCTCCGCGGGAGCTTTCCGCGGAGGGCCTTGGCGATTGTACGGGGAGCTTTTGCGGGTGTACGCGGGTCGCTGTGACGGCGAGCCGGTCAGCGGGTGGCTATGACCGCCGAGCCGTGGCCGAACAGGCCCTGGTTGGCGGCCAGGCCGACCCTGGCGCCCTCGACCTGACGTTCGCCCGCCCGGCCGCGCAACTGCCGGGTCAGCTCGCAGACCTGGGCGATGGCCTGGGCGGGGATGGCCTCGCCGAACGAGGCGAGCCCGCCCGAGGGGTTCACCGGCACGCGCCCGCCGAGCGCGGTGTCGCCGGCCCGCAGCAGCTTGGCGGCCTCGCCGGGTGGGCAGAGGCCCACGTCCTCGATCCAGTCCAGTTCGAGGGCCGTGGACAGGTCGTACACCTCGGCGAACGAGACGTCGCCCGGCCCGACGCCCGCCTCCTCGTAGGCGGCGTGCGCGATGGCGGCCCTGAAGGGGCGTTCCGGAGGGGGTACGGCGGCGGAGGAGTCGGTCGCGAAGTTCGGCAGCTCCAGGACCGTGTTGGGGAACGTGGGCGTCACCGTCGAGACCGCGGCGATGCGCACCGGGTCGGCCACGCCCAGCCGGCGGGCGTACTCCGGCGAGGCCAGCACCAGCGCGGCGCCGCCGTCCGAGGTCGCGCAGATGTCCATGAGGCGCAGGGGGTCGGCCACCATGGGCGAGGCCAGGACCTCCTCGGCCGTGACGGTCTTGCGGTAGCGGGCCATCGGGTTCAGCGAACCGGCCAGGGAGTTCTTGACCTTGACGGCGGCGAAGTCGTCGGTGGTCTCGCCGTACAGGGCCAGCCGCCTACGCGCATAAAGCCCGAAATATGCGGGATTAGTGGCACCGAGTAGTCGGAACCGCAGCCAGTCGGGGTCGTCCGGGCGGTCGCCGCCGACCGGCTTGAAGAAGCCCTTGGGCGTGGCGTCCGCGCCCACCACCAGCGCCACGTCGCAGAGCCCCGCCATGATCCGGGTGCGCGCGATGTCGATCGCCTGCGCCCCCGACGCGCACGCCGCGTAGCAGGAGGCGATGCGGGCGCCGGACCAGCCGAGGGCCTGGGCGTAGGTGGATCCGGCGACGAACCCCGGGTAGCCGTTCCTGATCGTGTCGGCGCCCACCAGGAACTGGACGTCGGTCCAGGCGATTCCGGCCTCCCGCAGCGCCTCCCGGGCCGCCGCGACGCCGTACTCCGCGAACGGCCTGCCCTGCTTGCCCCACGGGTGCATGCCCGTGCCGAGCACCACGACGCTCACGACGCGCGCCCCCACATCCACACCAGGGGTCCGTCGGCCAGCGGGCCGTGGGTGAGCTCGACCTCCATGCCGACCTCCAGCTCGTCCACCGTGAGGTCCTTGACCTGCCCCAGCACCACGATGCCCGCGCCGGCCAGCTCCACCGCCGCCAGCGTCACGGGCGTGTACGGCTCGGCGGCCACGAACGGCTCGGGCGGCGGGTAGGCGGCGCTCGTGTACGACCAGACGCGGCCGCGTCTCGGCAGCCTGGTCTCCTCCATGGACTCCCCGTCGCAGTGCGGGTTGCGGCAGAACCCGCGCTGCGGCGGGAAGCAGACCGTGCCGCACGCCGCGCACCGGGTGCCGATCAGGTGGGTGCCGGCGTCCTCGATGACGAACCAGCCGTCGATCGCAAGGCTCATAGGGAGGAGTATCGCACAAGCGCTTGCTAGGTTACATCCCTCCCGCGCCACCGGTGCCGGACGAGCACCCGGGCCGACATGGCCGCCGTCAGCAGCACCATGCCGAGCACCACCGGCAGCCGCGACGACGGCGCCTGGGACGCCGGCGGCCGGGAGGCCGGGCCGTCGCCGAAGTAGCCGCCGGTCCCCACACCGCCCCCGGCGGACGCGGTGGCGGGCCTCGCCAGGCGATCGGCCGCGCGCAGGGCGAGCAGCGCGTTGGCGACTCCGTGCCCGTACGAGCGGTTGTAGCCGTCGGCGGGCCGCCGCCTGGTGCCCTGCTCGATGGCCGTCCGCACGTGGTACGGCGACAGGTCGGGGTACATCGCCTTGATCAGCGCGGCGATGCCCGCCACCATGGCCGCGGCCGAGCTCGTCCCGTCGCCGACCACGTACGAGTCGGCGCCGTCGGCGGTCACGATGCCGGTCCCCGGCGCGACCACCGAGAGGTAGTCCTGGCGGTTGGAGAAGGGCGCCACCTCCATCCGCCGGTCGACCGCGCCCACGGCGATCACGCCGGGGTAGGCGGCGGGGAAGTTCTTCTTGTTGGTCGTGTCGCCGTCGTTGCCGGACGAGGCCACCAGCACGGCGCCGCGGCTGATGGCGTACTGGACGGCCTCCTCCTCGGCGGCCGAGCCCTCCCAGGAGCCGCTGCCGCCGCCGAGCGACATGCTGATGACGTCGGCGCCGTGGTCGACCGCGTAGCGGATGCCTCTGGCCAGGGCGTCGCGGCCGCCGGCGTGCTGCTTCTGGCGGAGCGGGTCGCCGTTCTCCAGCGTGACCCTGACGGACAGCACGCGGGCGGCGGGCGCGACCCCGATGACCCCGCTGTCCGCGTTACCGCCGACGGCTGTCACGCTCGCCGCTTGGCCCACTACTGTCCCGCCTATTGTGTGATCGCCTGCTCTGGGGCCGCCCACCGCAGGGCTGCCTGCTGTCCTGCGGGCCACGGTCGGGCCGTCCGGTGCTCCGCCCTTCGCCGCCAGGCTGTTCGTCGCCGGAGCGCTGTGGCCGTGGCCGTGGCCGGCGATGAGGCTGGCCATGGCGGTGCCGTGGTGGCCCCACATGGCGGGCTCCCCGGCGTCGCCGGTCAGGTCGGGGCCGGCGACCACCGCGCCGGCCAGGTCGGGGTGGCGGGCGTTCACGCCGGTGTCCAGCACGGCGACCAGCACGCCGGCGCCCTGGCTCAGCTTCCACGCCTCGGGCAGGCGCAGGGTGGTCAGCTGCCACTGGCCGGCCCGCGCCGCCGAGCCCACGTCGTCGGAGGCGCTCGGTCCCGCCCCGGCCACCAGGACCCCCGCCGCCAGCGGCCCGGCCACCAGCAGGCCCACCGCCAGGGTTCCGGCGAGTGGCCTGATCATCTGGTCAGGCTTCCGTACAGGGCCGTGGCCAGCCGGCGGGCGGTGTCGCCAAGGCGTCTGGCGACGAGCTCGCCCGGCTGGTACGGCCGGCCGTCCGCGTACCCGGCGGCCGTCGCCACGACGTAGGCGTCGTTCGACGAGATCAGCGCGCCGGTGACGTACTGCGACTCGCCGAACCGCTCGGCCGGCCCACCGGGAAAGGCCACCGGCCGCACGGTCGGCAGCCGCCCCGCGCCGGTCCCTGACCGCCCATCGGGCAGCGGGCCGGTGCCGGTCTCTGGCGATCCGGCCGGCAGGTAGCCGGCGAGCGTCAGCGGGAGGTCGTCCGTCAGGCGGTCAAGGGGCCGGAGGGCGTCAGGGCCGGTCAGTACGGCGATGCCGACCGTCGCCACGAACGTCTGCGTGCTGTCCGCGTACGTGGCGCGCAAGGCCGTGACGCACCCGCGCAGCAGCCGCGCGACCCCGGGCTGGAAGGCCACCCGGCACGGCGACTCCGGGGCGACGCCGGCCAGGACGTAGGTCACACGGGCCCCGGAGGGGCTGGTGCCGGGCACGGAGCTCGGGAACACCCTGGCCACCGGCCACGCGTGCCAGCGCTCCGGCACGGGTGGCTCCGACGACGGCAGGGCCGCGGACAGTAAAGAGAGCAGCACAACAGACAAAGGGAACACGTGCACCTCGCGGGCAGGGGAGGGGTCGCCCGATGCCCGTGCATTCTGACACGCGATCGACGGTCCAATCTGACGCTTCGGTAAACAGACCGATACGCGGTGTAATTTCCTTTTGGCGGCTTTCGTCTCGGCGGGCGGCCGAGCGCCGCACATGGGCCCTGTCAGGGCGAGGGCGAGAGCCGCACATGGGCGCCCGGTGGCAGGCCGAGGCGCTGGGCCGCGTCGCCCGAGTTCACGGCTATGGCGATCAGCCCGGCCGAGTCCGCGAAGGCAACCAACTCACCCGGCGGCACGGCCGCGAACGTCTCCCGGTACGGCAGCGCCAGCTGCCTGCGCCCCAGCCAGACCCCGAGCGTGTCCCCGATCCGCACGCCCAGCGCCGCCAGGTCGCCCGCCGCGATCGACAGCTGGGTGTTGCCGTAACGGTCGACCGAGACCACCTCACCCTCGACGGCCCCCTGGCGTAGCTTCGAGGTCGGCTCCGGCAGCGAGACCAGCCGCGAGAGCGGCACCTCGGGTCCCAGCTCGGCCGGTTTGAGCCCGCCGCACAGCCGCCCGGCGACCGGCGAGAACACGTCCCGCCCGTGGAAGGTCGGTGAGACCGGATGCAGGAAGTAGTCGGCGTTGCTGATCTCGTAGGCCGCCTCCGCCCCGCCGCTGGCGTGCATGGCCCACGACAGGAGCCCGTTGTCGGGGCCGATGAAGACCCGCCCGCCCGCCTCCACGGCGACCGCCCGCCTGGCCCCGCCCGCGCCGGGGTCGACCGCCCCGATGTGTACGCCCTTCGGGAGATAGGGGATGGTCTGGGAGAGTATGGCGGCGCCGCGCCGTACATCGCCCGACGGGATCAGGTGGCACACGTCGATCACCCTGGCCTCGGGGGCGATCCCGGCTATCACCCCATGACAGGCGGCCACATAGCCATCTTCGAGCCCGTAGTCGGTGAGAAGTGTGATGACTGAGGTCACATTTGGTGACTGTACGTCTCTCAATCCGCCGTGAACACCCGCACTCGGCACATTACGATTGGCACGGGCCCGCGTGCCCACGATGTGATCGTCGCGCGCCCTCCCGAGGAGGACACCATGGACACTGCACCGGTCAGCGGTGACAGTGCTGCCCAGGAACCGTCCAGACAACCCCTCTCCGAACGCGATCTCGAACTCCTCGCCTTCGAGCGCCACTGGTGGCGTTACGCGGGTGCGAAGGAGCAGGCCATCAAGGAGACCTTCGGGTTCTCCGCCACCCGCTACTACCAGCTCCTCGGCGAGCTGATCGATCGGCCGGAGGCGCTCCAGCAGGATCCGATGCTGGTCAAGCGGCTGCGCCGGCTGCGTTCGACGCGTCAGCGCGAGCGCGCCGCCCGACGGTTTGGCATGCGCCCCTGACCTGCTGGGTAAGGCAGGCGCGTGAAGAACATCAGACAAACGGGATCACCCGGCATGGAAGCGATCCTGAAGGATCCGGCGGGAGCCGTGATCGGGCTCGACTTCGACGGCACCCTCGCGCCGATCGTGGCCGATCCCGCCTCCGCCAGGATCCATCCGGAAGCAGCGCCCGTACTCGCCGAGCTGGGCGGGTACGTCAACGCGGTGGCGATCGTGACCGGCCGGCCGGTGGCCACGGCTCTGCGGCTCGGGTCCGGCCTGGCTGACGTGCCGGGCTCGACCGACGTGCCCGGCCTGGCCGACGTGCCCGGCCTGGTGGTGCTGGGGCATTACGGGTTCGAGCGCTGGGAGGACGGCCGGGTCTCGGCGCCGCCGCCCCCGCCCGGCGTGCTCGAGGCCGAGGCCGAGCTGCAACTGCTGCTCGTCTCCCTCGGCGTGAAAGGCGTGGCGATCGAGGACAAGGGCCGGGCGGTCGCCGTGCACACCCGGCGCAGCGCCGACCCCGAGGGCACGCTGGAGGCCCTGCGCGAGCCGCTGGCCGCGCTGGCGAACAAGCACGGGCTGGTCGTCGAGCCCGGCCGCCTGGTGCTCGAACTGCGGCCGCCGGGCATGGACAAGGGGCACGCGCTCGGCCTGTTCCTGGCCGAGCGGGCGGCCAGGTCGGTCATGTTCGTCGGCGACGACCTCGGCGATCTGGCGGCCTTCGACGCGGTCAGGAACTCAGGATTGCCGGGGGTGAACGTGTGCAGCGGCTCGGCCGAGGTGACCGCGCTGGCCGAGCGGGCCGACATCGTGGTGGACGGCCCCGACGGCGTGGTGGCCCTGCTGCGGGAGCTCGCGTCGGCTTTCAAGGGGCACTGATTCGCGCTAACTCGCCGACAAGTACGCAACCCGCGTGCAAGCGCGCGCCGGTACGGTCGCGGGATGTCGAAGAGATACCTCGCCGTGGCGGGCCTGTCCGTGGCCGCCGCCCTCCTCGTCCCGGCCGCCCCTGTCCTGGCGAGCACCGCGAACCATCCGCTCAAGCTGCGCCAGGGGCTGACGCTGTCCCTTCCGAGCTCATGGAAGGTGTACGGCAAGGGCGACTGGATCCATGTCGTCACCGGCAAGTGCGCCAAGCCCAAGGGGGAGTACTTCACGCCGGAGTGCCGCGGCTTCTGGGTGCTCGGGCCCGCGGCCATCAAGGTGGGTCACGAGCTCAATCCGTACACGCCCGACCAGCCCTTCTACTCGGCGACCGACGTGGAGCCCTGCCCGCTCAACCGCAAGTGGGGCCAGACGTTCAACGGCGCGGCGGCCAAGGGGCTGCGCCAGGTCGGGCCCGGTCACAAGGCGTACTACCGCGCGTGGAAGGGCACCTGCGTCACCGGGACGGGCAAGAAGCGGGCCGCCTTCGTGCAGCGGGAGTGGTATCTGCCCAAGAGCGGCGTGCTCGTCGTCGACTCATGGAACACCCCCGGCCTGCCCGGCGTGCTCAAGCGCGCGGCCTGGCGATGAGCACCCCGCCGGCGGCCAGGGCGATGAGGACGGGGACCAGCAGGAACGCGTTCCAGGTGCCGAAGCCGTCGGCGAGCGCGCCGAGCGCGAGCGGGCCGAGGGCCATCGCGGACCCGGCCCAGATCGGAGCCGCTGCACCGGCCCGGTCGGGCCGGTCGCCCGCGTGCGTGATCAGCGCGGCCAGCGCGAGCGGGAAGTGCAGGGAGGCGCCGAGCCCGCTGAGCGCGAGACCCGCGTAGGACAGGACGGGCCAGGTGCTCAACCAGAAGAGCAGCCAGCCCACCGCGGTGACCGCCAGCGCGCCCAGGAAGAGCCGCGCGGGCGCCAGGCGTAAGGCCAGGTACGCGCCGGCGAAGCGGCCCGCCGCCAGCCCGGCCAGGAACGCGGTCAGCCCGGTGGCCGCCGCGGCCGCGCTCAGGCCGGTGCGCGCGGCGAACAGCTCGGCGGCCCACAAGTTGAACGAGAACTCCAGCGCCACGCAGCAGCACAGCACGCCGCCCGCCAGGTGGAAGCGCCATCCGGGCGGCGCCGGTCGCTCGTCGATGGGCGAGGCCGCCACGGTCGTGGCCGGGGGCCAGACCCGCGCCATCGTCACGGCCAGCAGCGCGGTGAGCGCGGGGGTCAGGAGCAGCGCGGCCCGCCAGCCGAGCGCGGTCTGCGCGACCGCGCTGAGCAGGAAGGTCGCCGCCACGCCCACCACGACGCCGACGGCGTTCGCCTCGCTCAGCGCGGCCGGCCCGGCCGGCCCGTGGTGCTCGCTGAGGGCGGCCATGGCGCTGTAGAGGGCGATCGAGCCGAAGCCGCCGGCCACGCCATAGCCGAGCAGCGTCAGGGGCAGCGCGGAGAACAGGATGACCAGGAGCACGCCCGCGTTCATCCCGGCCAGGCCGATCCAGGTGGTGGCCCGCCTGCCGTAACGCCTGGTGAGGAGCGGGAGGGAGAGACCGGCCAGGATCGTGCCCGCGGCCATCGCGGTGCCGTGCAGGCCGGCGACCGTGCCGGAGGTCTGTTGCTGGAGGCGGAGGAGCGGCAGGGCCGCGCTCAGGCCGTAGACGAACGTGGCGAACGTACCGAGGATCAGGTAGATCAGCCAGGTCGGCCGGTCCCTGGTCAGCCGGGTGCTCTCTGAGATCGCCGACATGCTAGGCCAGCGCGTCCAGCTGGGCGGCGAACCACTTCTGCGGCGGGAGCGCGGTGGCCGCGGCCTCCAGCCGATCGCGGCGGCTCATGCGCTCCTCCTCGGGCATGACCAGCGCGTCGTGCAGCGCGACGGCCGTGCCGCTCACGTCGTAGGGGTTGACCATGAGCGCGTGCGGGCCCAGCTCGGCCGCCGCGCCCGCCTCGCGCGACAGCACCAGCGCGGCCCGCGGCGACAGGATCGGGCCCTCCTTGGCCACCAGGTTCATGCCGTCGCGGATCGGGTTGACCAGCAGCACGTCGGCCAGCCGATAGGCGGCCAGCGAGCGCGGGTAGTCGTCGTTGACGTTGAGTATCAGCGGGTCCCAGTCCTCGGTGCCGAACTCGTCCTCGATCTCCTGGGCGCAGCGCTGCACCGAGGCGGTGTATTCGCGGTATTCGGGCAGGTCGTGCCGGCTGGGATAGGCGAAGGCCAGGTGCACCACCCGGCCGTGCCACTCCGGATGGGCCAGCAGGAACTCCCGGTAGGCCACCAGCCCGCGGACGATGTTCTTGGACAGCTCGGTGCGGTCGATGCGGACGATCAGCCGGCGGTCGCCGACCTGCTCCCTGATCGCGGCGATGTTGGACTCGACGTCGGGCTCGTGGGCCCGGGCCCACAGCGCCTCGCCGTCGACGCCGAGGCCGTGCACGCCGATGCGGGTGGTCCTGCCCTCGTGGGTGACCGTACGGCCGGCCCGGTCGACCTCCGCGCCCAGCAGGGCGCGGCAGCAGTCCATGAACGCCCCCGCCCAGCGTTCGGTGAGGAAGCCGGCGTGGTCGGCGCCCAGGATGCCTTCGAGCACCTCGCGCGCGACGTCGTCGGGCAGCAGCGAGAAGTATTCGGGCGGCGCCCACGGCGTGTGGCTGAAGTGCGCGATGCGCAGGTCGGGCCGCTCGGCGCGGAGCATCGCCGGGGTCAGCGTGAGGTGGTAGTCCTGGACCATCACCCGGGCCTCGTGCCCGGCCTCCTCGGCCAGCGCCAGCGCGAACGCGCCGTTGTAGTCGCGGTAGGACTCCCACTCGCGCTCGAACCTGGTGCCGAACAACGGCGCGTTGGGAGTGTCGTAGAGCAGGTGGTTGACGAACCACAACGTGGAGTTGGCCACGGCGTTGTAGGCGCGGTGGAAGGTGGCCGGCGGGATGTCGAGCATCCGCAGCGCGCCGGTGTCGTAGCCGGCGTGGTCGAGCCTGCCACCGGGCGCCTGGCGTACGGCACCGCGGTCACCGTCGGACAAAGCAGCGCAGACCCACAGCACGCCGTCGTCCTTCAGGACCCCGGAGAGGCCGGACACCAAGCCGCCACCGCCACGCTTCATGGTCAGCACACCGTCGTCGGAGACGGTGAACGAGACGGGTCCTCTGTTAGAGGCGACCAGGACGCTGTTCATTAAAGCTCCCTCCGACCATAGGATCCCAGCTATGGCGCTTGATGACCTAACCGAGGAACTGGCCCGCTCCGCCGCTGCCGGAGATCATCGCGCACTGGGTGAGCTCCTGAAGCGGATCGAACCCGATGTGTTGCGCCATTGCGCCCGCATCCTGCCCTATCACCAGGATGCGGAAGAGGCTTCCCAGGACACCCTGCTGGCCGTGGCGCGCAACATCGGGCGCTTCGAGGGGCGGGCCAGGTTCAGCACCTGGCTGCACATCGTGACGGCCAACTGCGCCCGTACGACCTACCGCACGCTGAAGCGCCGCTCGGCCGAGCAGACCTCCGACGAGCTCCCCATGCAGAAGCCCGACGCGCGGCGGGTCAGTGTGATCGCCGGCTCGCGGCTCGACCTGCTCGACGCGATGGAGTCGCTGGAGGCCAGCAAGCCCGACCTGGCCCAGGCCCTCGTGCTGCGCGACATCGTGCAGCTCGACTACAACGAGGTCGCCGAGCAGCTCGGCATCCCGCTCGGCACCGCGAAGTCGCGCATCCACCAGGCGCGCAAGTACGTGCAGGGCGTCCTGGGGGAGGACTATCGCTGAGACCGTACGTCTCGCTTCGTGAGACGGTTGGTGGCTTGACGCGCCTGGCCAGGTAGAGTCAGGCCAAACAACTGAATATTGCTCATCCAGAGGGGTGGAGGGACCGGCCCTGCGAAGCCCCGGCAACCCTCCCGGATTCAGACTCGCGACAGGGCGAGGCCGACCGGGACAGGTGCCAATTCCGGTCTGCGGTCAAGGTGGCCGCAGGCGAAGATGAGGGAAGGCCTCGCTTCATGTCGCACGACTTCGGACCCGCTGTAGCCCTTTCTTGCCGCGAGTGCGGCACCCGTTACGACCTCGGTCCCAGCTTCGCCTGCCTGGAGTGTTTCGGGCCGCTCGAAGCGGCCTACTCCTTCGGTGACGTCACCCGGAAGGACATCGAGTCCGGCCCCGCCAACATCTGGCGCTACCGCTCGCTGCTCCCCGTGCCCGTCGACGTCGCCACCAAGCCGAACATGAACCCCGGCTGGACCAAGCTCGTCAAGGCCGGCAACCTCGGCCGCGCCCTGGGCATCAAGTCCCTGTACGTCAAGGACGACTCGGGCAATCCCACCCACTCCTTCAAGGACCGGGTGGTGGCCATCGCCGTCGAGGCGGCGCGTAACTTCGGCTTCCACACCCTTTCCTGCTCCTCCACCGGCAACCTCGCGGGCGCGGTCACGGCCGCCGCCGCCAGGGCCGGGCTGGACGCCTGCGTGTTCATCCCGGCCGGGCTGGAGCAGGCCAAGATCGCCATGGCCCGGGTGTTCGGCGGCAAGCTGGTCGCGATCGACGGCTCCTACGACGAGGTCAACCGGTTCTGCTCCGAGCTCATCGGCGACCCGCTGGGCGACAAGTGGGGCTTCGTCAACGTCAACCTGCGGCCCTACTACGCCGAGGGCTCCAAGACGCTCGCCTACGAGATCGCCGAGCAGCTCGGCTGGCGGCTGCCCGAGCAGATCATCATCCCGGTGGCCTCCGGCTCCCAGCTCACCAAGATCGACAAGGGCTTCAAGGAGCTGATCGCGCTCGGCCTGGTCGAGGACCGGCCCTACAAGATCTTCGCCGCGCAGGCCAAGGGCTGCTCTCCCGTGTCGACCGCGTACAAGGCCGGCCACGACGTGGTCCAGCCGGTCAAGCCCGACACCATCGCCAAGTCGCTGGCCATCGGCAACCCCGCCGACGGCCCGTACGTGCTCGACATCGCCCGCCGCACCGGCGGGGCGGTGGAGGACGTCACGGACCCCGAGATCGTCGCCGCCATCAAGCTGCTGGCCTCCACGGAGGGCATCTTCGCCGAGACGGCCGGCGGCGTCACCGTGGGAGTGCTGAAGAAGCTCGTCGAGACCGGGCAGCTCGACCCGGAGGCGGAGACCGTGGTGCTCAACACCGGTGACGGACTCAAGACGCTCGACGCCGTCGCCGACGACGCCCAGCCCACGGCAGTGATCCGGCCCTCGCTCGACGCGTTCCGCGCGGCTGTCTGACAACCAGGAAAGGCAAGTTAATCATGAGCGTTTCTGTGCGGATTCCCACCATTCTGCGCACCTACACCGGTGGTAACGCGGAAGTGAGTGGGGAGGGCGCGACTCTCCGTGACGTGCTGGCGAAGCTCGACTCCGACTACCCCGGTATCGGTGCGAGAATTCTGGATGAATCGGGCAAGATTCGTCGTTTTGTCAACGTTTATGTTGGCGAAGAGGATGTCCGTTTTGTCGACGGACTTGACACGCCCGCCCCCGAAGGCGTGCAGATCTCCATCATCCCGGCGGTCGCCGGAGGGTAGTCACCCGCTCACTTAAGAAGGCGCTCCCATCTGGGGCGCCTTCTGTTTTTTCCGACAATTCAACGTTGAACGACTCACTCGCCGATGAAATGCGTAATTTGTTGATTGACTCTGTTGCCAAACGCTGTACCACAGGTATGGTCGAGGGCGATCGTCTGGTGATTTCTCCATATGTCAGGCGATTGAGGGTCTCGCGTAGGAATGGGCGGGATCTAAGAGCCCAGTAAGAGGAGTCGGAAGTGGCGCAGGGCACCGTCAAGTGGTTCAACGCGGACAAGGGCTACGGCTTCATCGCGGTAGACGGTGGCAAGGATGTATTCGTCCATTACTCAGCGATCATGATGGATGGCTATCGCTCGCTCGAACAAGGCCAGCGCGTCGAGTTCGAGATCACGCAGGGGCAGAAGGGCCCCCAAGCGGAGTCCGTGCGAGCGGTCTGAAATCACGAAGCTGGTATGTACCGGCAGGTCGCACGGCAGCGCAGTCCGGGCGAAACCGCCACTCATCCTTCGTCGACTCGGCTACGGCGGGTCCGGACGGGCCCGCCGTACTGACTGACCTGGGCATGCGGGTGTCTCAGCTTGCACTCGGCAGGGTAGAGTGCTAAACAGTTCGTTGGCACTCTCTGTTCGAGAGTGCCAACACTGGATCGGGACGATGGGGTCTGCCGAACGGAGATGCAGGCCCATGCCGTCGCGGGCGTCGGCTCGGTCCATTGAAGCCACCCTGCATCTGGGAGGTCTAGCCTTATGGCAGCCAAGATGATCGCGTTTGACGAGGACGCCCGGCGCGGTCTCGAGCGCGGCATGAACCAGCTGGCCGACGCGGTCAAGGTGACCCTGGGTCCCAAGGGCCGCAACGTCGTGCTGGAGAAGAAGTGGGGCGCTC
>NZ_JBEZDM010000058.1:0-50386 GCF_040648335.1 Nonomuraea sp. NPDC049158 | reverse complement strand
TGCGGCGCCATGAAGCGATCGACGTCGGCGGGCAACCACACCCCGATTTTCACCCCAGCAGGGCAAGCGCGCAGCGCTAGGAAAGACTTTTACGGTCAGGGCGAGCGGCTTGTCGACGACGACGTGCAGTCCTTCGTCGAGCGCGCGGCGGGCCAGCTCGACGTGGGTGTCGTTCGGTGTGCACACCACGGCGAGGTCGCAGTCCCCGGCGAGCGCGAACGCCGCATCGGCGTCGGCCACGACTTGGGCGCCGGGATGGGCGGCGCGGGCCGCAGCGGAACGGGCAGGGTCGGACGTCACGATAACGTCGATCGTGTAGTCGCCGCCGGCGGTGAGCAGCGGGCCGTGGAACACCTGGCCCGCCAGGCCGTAGCCGAAGAGCAGGACACGCAGCGGCTGCGCGGGGGCATGGGACATGGGAGTTTCCTCGTCGTCGGTGCTGATCGTCGGAGAACGAACGTCAGGGGGCAGGTGGCCGGGGCTTGAAGTTCGCTAGGCGGGCAGAATGACCCGATCCGGGAGATCGTCAGGAGGGCGGGGAGTGATCGGGTCTCAAGGAGGTCGTCAGGCGGGCAGGGTGGCCGGGTCGATTTGGGCCGTGATGACGTCCAGGTCGGCCCAGAGCGCCTCCGGTATGGCCGTCGACGCGAGCCCGACCGCCTGCTCGACGCGTTCCGGACGCGACGCGCCGATGATGGTGCTGGCGATCCGCCGATCGCGGGTCGAGAACTGGATCGCGGCCGCGGCCAGCGGCACCTGGTGGTCGCGGCAGGCTGCTTCCATCTCCTCGATCGCCTGGAGGAGTTCGGCCGGCGCCTCCCGGTAGGCGTAGCGCTGTGAGGCGGTGGCGCCCGCCGCGAGGATTCCGCCGCCGAACACGGCGGCGTTGACGACTCCGAGCCCCATCGACGTGGCGAGGTCGATGAGCGGCCCAGCCGACCGGTTGACCAGGGTCCACCGGTTGTGCGTGAGGACGACGTCGAAGAACCCGGTGCGGACGTACCGCTCGATCGTCGCGAGCTCGCCGCCGGCGACGCCGATCGAGCGGGCGATGCCGCGCTCGCGCAGGTCCCTCAGCACGTCCACGGGTCCGCCGGGCTCCATGATCTGGTCGAAGTCGTTCTTCTCCGGATCGTGCAGGTACAGCAGCGGCACCTGGTCGAGTCCGAGGCGGGTCAGGCTCTCCTTGATCGACCGCCGGGCCTGCGCTCCGTCGAACGTGCCGGAGTCGAGGTCACGGGCGATCTTCGTCGACAGGACGTACCCCTCGGGCAGGCCACCGGCCTGCCGGATCGCCGCGCCGATGCGGCGCTCCGATTCTCCCGCGCTGTACGCGGCCGAGGTGTCCAGGGCGCGGACCGGTCCCCGGAGGGCGGCCAGTGCCGTGGCGATGCCCGTCTCCGGGGATACGTCGCGGCCGAAGTTGCCCGGCATCGAGCCGAGAGGTGCGCCACCGATCGTCAGCGGCGTGATGTGCAGCCCGGTCGCACCCAGCGGACGGGTGGGGGCCTGGTGGTCGGATTCGCGCATAAGTCTCAGCTCCGTGGGATCCGGTCGAAGTGGTTTGATTCGCGCATAGGGCTCAGCTCCGGGGGATCCAGTCGAAGAAGTGGTGGTCTGCCGGGTCCATGTGGGCCAGCGCCGCGTCACGGTCGATGTCGATGCCGAGACCCGGTGCGGAGCCGACCGTGATGAACCCGTCCATGACGATCGGGTCCGGCAGGCCATGGACGATCGAGTACCACCAGTCCTGGGTCGGGACCGGGTACTCGAAGGCGATGAAGTTGTCCGGGAGCGTCGCGCACACCTGTACCAGGGCCGCCAGCCCGAACAGCCCGCTGCTGACGCCGTGCGGAGCGATCTCGATCCCGTGGAGGTCGGCGTACTCCGCGACCCATTTCAGCTCCGCGATGCCGCCGACGTCGCCGGGATCGGGCCCGATGACCCGTACGGCCTGGGTCGAGATCAGCTCTTTGTAGTTGTTGCGCAGGTAGATCTGCTCGCCGGTGTGTGTCCGTACGTTCGTGGCCCGGGTGATCTCCCGATACTGGGCGGCGTCGACCCAGGGCACGCCGTCGCCGCTGAGCAGGTCCTCGGCCCACACGATGTGGAGCGGTTCGAGCGCCCGCAACACCGTGATGGCGTCCGGGACGGTGAATCCCGGCCCCATGTCGAGCGCCAGACCGCGGCCCTCGCCGAGCACGTCTTTCATCGCCTGGACGCAGGCGACGATGTGAGCGATGCCCTTCTCTGTCAGCATGCCGCGGTTCGGGTGCTTGGGGCCCTCGCGTAGGTCCCCGTAGAAGAAGTCCGACACGTTCGGCGCCATGAAGCCGTGGAAGCCGACGCCCTCCTTGAACAGGGTGAAGCCTTCCGGCGCGGCGGCCATGACGGCCATCGACGCGGCGTAGTCCTCGGGCTCGTGGCCCAGCAGGGGAGGTCGTACGCCTCCGTTGTAGACGCGGACGCGGTCGCGTACCTTGCCGCCCAGCAGCTTGTGCACGGGCAGGCCGGCCGCCTTGCCGGCCACGTCCCACAGGGCGATCTCGATCGCGGAGACGATGCTGCCCCAGGGCTTGAAGCCGCCGAGCCGGCGGATCCGCAGCATGCACCGCTCGACGTCGGTGGGGTCCTGGCCGAGCAGGAGATCCGCATATACGCCGATGAGGTGCTGGATCGGCGGCTTCGAATGCTCGATCTCGCCGAAACCCTCGATGCCCTCGTCGGTGACCACGCGGACGATCGGACTGTCCCCGATGACTGCGCAGCGGACGTCAAGGATCTTCATAAGTGTCAGTGCTCTCTCTTCGAAGCGCGGTTCGGCCGACCGTCAGCCCTTGACCGCGCCGCTGGTCAGTCCGCCGACGAGGTAGCGCTGCAGCGCGATGAAGACGATGACCACGGGAACGGTCAGCACGACGGAGGCCGCCATCGTCGAACCCCAGTCGACGTGGTACTCGGTCGCGAACTCCGTCAACGCCACGGGCGCGGTCCGCGCGGAGTCCGACGCGGCGAACACCGAGGCGAACAGGAACTCGTGCCAGGACTGCAGAAAGGCGAACATGCCCGCGGCGGCCAGCCCTGGCGCGGCGATGGGGAGTGTCACATAGCTCACGGCGTCCAGCCGCGAGCAGCCGTCGATCTCCGCCGCCTCCTCGATCTCGATCGGGATCGCCGTGATCTGGTTGCGGATCATCCACGTCACCAGGGGTACGGTGATCGTGAGGTGGACCAGCGCGAGCCCGATCGTCGTGTCCAGCAGCTGCATCCCGTTGACCATCTTGTACAGCGGCAGCAGCAGCACCGTCAGCGGCACCAGTTGCCCGATGAGGATGAACAGCGCGACGGGACGGGCGGCCTTGAACTTGAACCGGGCCAGCGCGTACCCGGCGCTGAAACACAGGATGAGCGTGGCGCCCGCGACGAGCAGACCCACGACGATCGAGTTCATCAGGGCGTGGGGCATCGACGAGTCCGTGAAGACCTTCACGTAGTTGTCGAGCGTCCAGTGCTGCGGGGTGAGCGTCGGCGGGATCGCGAAGATCTCGTTGCCGGGCTTGAACGAGGTGAAGGCCATCAGGACGATCGGCCAGAGCGTCCAGCCGAGCAGGACGGCGAGCGTGACCCAGGTGAGCACCGCGAGAAGCGGATGCCGGGCGAAGGACCGGGTCATGACAACTCCTCCAGGTCGGATCGCATGGCTCGGGCGTAGATGGCGACGAAGACGGCGCAGATCACCAGCTGCAGTACGGCGATCGCGGAGACCATCGACTGGTCGCCACGCTGGAAGGCCTCGTACAGCAGGATCGGCAGGATCGTCGAGGCGCCGGCCGGTCCGCCGCTCGTCGTGACCCAGATGATGGTGAAGGAGTTGAGCGCCCACGTGACGAGCGTCAGCACCGCGATCCAGGTCGTCGAGCGGATCGCCGGCAGGACGATGTAGGCCAGGATCTGCCGGCCTGACGCGCCGTCCAGCTTGGCGGCCTCGTACCGTTCGGCCGGGATGCCGGTCAGGGCCGCCGAGACCATGAGCATCACGAAGGGTGCCGTGGTCCAGATCTGGATCAGGGCGACGGCATAGAGCACGACGTCGGGGTTGGACAGCCAGGCGATCGGCTGCTGGATGACTCCGGCCTGCATGAGCCAGTGGTTGACCAGGCCGTAGTCGCTGGACAGGCTCCAGCTCCAGACGGTCGCGCCGACGACGCCCGGGATGATCCACGGGATCATGAACAGGCCCCGCCACGCCCCGCGCAGCCGCAGGAACGGTGAGCGCAGCAGCAGCGCCGCCGCGTACCCGATCAGCAGCGCTCCGGCGACGGAGACCAGCGTCCACACGAGGGTGTTGAGCATCGTGCGCCCGAAATTGGGCGCGTCGAACAGCTGGCCGAACGCCTCCGTGCTGGTCAGGGCGCGCTCCAGGACCGCGATGACCGGGACGACGGTCAGGACCGCCATCAGCCCCGCGGCCGGGAGCATGAGCCCGATCCCACGACGGGTCGCCCTCATGTCCAGCCGGCCGGTCCGGCTTATCGTCTCGGCTGTGCTCATCAGGCCGGGCCGAGATTCTTCTTGGCTTCTGTCATGATCGCGGCAGCTCCCTGCTGCGGGGTCTTGGACCCGAGTGCGACCTCCTGGATCGTGTCGTGCACGAACGGGATCATCGCGGTCCAGCGCGGATTGTTGGGGGCGGGGATGGAGTGCTTGGCCAGCTGCTCGCCGTAAGCCTTGCGGACGTCCGTCTTGAACTTGGCGTCACTCGCCGCGCTCACCCGGGCCGGGAAGGTCAGGGTCAGGCTCGCCATGTTCTCGGGGCGCCCGAGGAAGGACGCGAGTTTCTTGGCGCCGTCGATGTTCTTGGCGGCCTTCGGGACGATGTAGGCCCAGCCGACGCCCTCCTGGATGCCGGGGCCGCTCGGGCCGGGGGCGAGCGCGGTGCCGACCGGGAACTTCTGGCGCGCCGCCGTGTCGGCGTCGAAGACGCCGCCTAGATACATCCCGATGCGTCCCTGGAGGAACAGGTCGCGGATGCCCGTGTTGTCCAGCTCGAAGGAGCTCTTCGTGGCGTACCCCTTGGTGACGGAGGTGCCCATGAGCTCCAGAGCCCGCTCGACGGAGTCCTGCGTGAGCTTCGGCGTGCCGTTCTCGAACGTCGTCCCGCCCTGCAGGGCGAAGTCGAGGAAGCGCAACGACAGGTCGCTCGGGTCACCCTGCATCGGCCACGCCGTGCCGGCGACCGTCGACGTGGTGAGCTTCTTGGCGTCGGCGACGAACTCCGCCCAGGTCGTGGGCGGGCTCGCGATACCGGCCTTGGCGAACAGGTCGGTGTTGTAGATGAGGGCGTTGGTCGCCCAGCGGTAGGGCACCGCGTAGGTCTTGCCGTCGACGGCCACCACGTCGGTCAGGCCGGGCGCGAAGTCCGACTTCGGCATCGCGGTGCCGTACAGGCTGGTCAGGTCCGCCAGCTGGCCCTTGCCGATGTAGGTCTTGGTACGCGCGATCGACTCGGTGATCAGGTCGGGCGTGTTGCCCGCGTCCAGCGCGACGGACACCTTGTTCGCGACCGTGTCGCCCGTGGTCTTCACCACTTCGACGCGCAACGACGGGTTCTCGCTCTCGAAGCGCCGCACGAGCGTCGCGGCGACCTCCGAGTCCCAGTCGGGTACCCACCACGTCACCGTGTCGGACGAGCTGGTCGAACTCCGGGTCGCGTTGTGCACGATGACACCCACCACCCCGAGCACCACCACGAGCACCACCGCGAAGAGCGCGGCAGTACGCGGACGAATGGCCATTTTTTGCTCCATTGCTCAAGAGTCGAAGCCCCCGGAACGGGCCGATATGCCACCGGTCCCGCAGCCAGCAGTGTTATCCTGTCCGTACAGGATGTCAACACTCTCGAAACAACTCTGGAACAGATGAGCCAGCAGTAGTCCCAGGTCAGACGGTCGGTGAGGTGCCCGAGATGGTCAGCGCGCGGAGCGGTTCGGTGAGCCGCTCGAGGTCGCCTGTCTCTCCATCGGCCCGACGTTCGAGGCTCTGATGGCCGTGAGTGCGACGGAAGACGTCGCGAAAGGGCGAGTGCCTTGCGGGTAGATCAGGGACTATCGTCGTGACCGTGCTGCCTCCTCCTAGCATCGATCGCGGCTCGGCGTTGCCGTTCTACCATCAGCTCAAACAGCTGATGATCCAGGACATCGCGGCGCGTGGGCTCGAACCGGGTGATCGGCTGCCCGGCGACTTCGAGCTGTGCGAGCGATACGGCGTCTCACGCAGTGTCGTCCGCCAGGCGCTGCAAGGACTCGAGGTCGAGGGCGTCATCTCGCGGGTGAAGGGCCGGGGCACGTTCGTCGCCGACCGCAAGACGTCCGAGGGCTTCGGGCACGCGATGATCGGCCACTTCGAGGAGGATGTCCGCGGCCGCAGCGGCGAGCAGACCATCGCCGTACGGCGGCTGGAAACGGTGCCGGCCAGCACGGCGGCCGCCGCCGAGCTCGGAGTGACGCCAGGCACGACCATCGTCGAGATCGAGCGCCTGCGGATGGTGAACACCGAGCCGTGGGCGCTGACCATCACGCAGTTGCCGTTGTCCGTCGGCAAGCTCATCCTCGACGAGGATCTGTCGAACATCTCGCTGTACGGCCTGCTGGAGCGCAAGTACGGCGTCCAGTTCGCGACCGGGCAGCGGTCGATAGAGGCCGGCATCGCGAGCGAGGCGATGGCCGAGGCATTGCAGGTCCTTCCGGGGGCTCCCTTGCTGATTCTGCGCAGCGTGGCGTTCGACGACGCGGGCAATCCGCTGGAGAGGTTCACCGGGTTCCACCGCGGCGACCTCAGCCGATTCCTCGTCAACGTCTACCGCCATCCCCCCACCGAGTAATCGCTACCGCCTGCCGAGGCGGAAGCCACAATCGCTACCGCCTGCCGGGGCGGAAGCCGCCAGGAGTACGGCTTCCGCTTGGGTGCCTTGCGTGTGCGGTGTCTAGCGGGTGCGGCGCAGGTGGCGGAAGCCCGCGAGCGACACCACCGCGACCGCGACCACGAGCACGACGGGGATCAGCCAGGGCGGCGGTGGCTTCGAAGGTGTCCTCGAAGGCGCGTAGCCGCCGGCCATGCCCTGCCGATCGTAGTCCGAGCCTGCCTGCTTGTCGGCGTACCGGCTGACCAGGCGGGCCTGGTAGTCGGCCACGCTGTAGACCTTCGGCGCGGTCTCGGCGCTGGTCGAGGTGCTCAGGAGGCGGATCTTGCCGCCCGTGATCTCGTACCAGGCGTCGATCTGCGGCTCGTACAGGAGGGACGCGTCAGGGGAGCTCAGACCGGCCGCCATCTGCTCCTCCTGCGTGCCGGAGGCGATCTCCAGCATGCGCCAGCCGCCGTCGTCGGTCATGGCGACGGTCACCGGGGCGCCGTCCCCGGTGCGAGCCGGCACCGCGACGTAGGACAGGCGGCCGACGGGCGCGCCGGTCTCGCCGCGGGCGAACGCCGGAGTGATCTCGTAGACGGGGATCGTCTTCTCCCCGACCGAGGCGGCGGACGGCTGTCCATCGGGCCTCGGCTGAGAGTCGGGGAATCGTAGATCGGCCAGTTTCACCAGCATTTCGTACGTCGCCGCGGCCGCGTGCGCATTCTGCAGATCGGCCGCCGAAGGCGGGTCGGCCAATTGCCCGGATTCGGCGGAGGCGGCCCCTCCCACCAGAAAGAACAGGCCGAATATGGCGGCGACCACCGCGCTCCTGATCACCACCATTTCGTCCTCACTATGTTGTCGAGCGTTCTCGTCCAGGTGTAGGTATCGTTGCCGACGAAATAGCTGTACGGCTTGATTCGGTAGCGCGGCGGCGTCTGCGCCGGGTTTCCGAACATGACCTGGCCGCCGTCGGCTGTGTCATAGCCGTAGACCACCAGCGCGTGGCCCCCGCCCGCCGCCCAGCTGATCCCGGCGTAGAAGGGACGCTCGACGTCGATCTGGCCCTTGAGGGCGGTCCAGCTGATCGAGTTCTCGATGACCTCGCCGGGCCAGTAGAAGCCGCGCCTTTCCAGCGCGTGCTGTACGCGATACGGGTTACCGGCGTCATTGGGGCAGACGCCGGTAACCGGATAGTCCTTGGCCAGGTTGCAGAACGCGTTCTGCGACACGTAGTCGCCGTGGTAGGCGGCGATGGTCGCGCCCGCAGCGGCCCAGCACCAGCTCGTCTTCTCCTGGTGCTGCATCGTGATGTAGAGCACGTGCTGGGTCGACGCGGTTCTCGACGTCGCCGAGGCCGGGGTGACTGAACTGGCCAGGCATAATCCGGCTGCCACGAGCGCCGGAATGGCGCGTAGCAAGTTTCTTGGCATGCGATTCTCCTTTCGGTTCCTGTTGAACAGGGAATTCGGTCCTGTTGGGCCCTGCGGAGAAGCTCCTGTCTTCGTCCCGGACGACGCCCAACCTCGCCGAAATTAAAAGGAAAGCCACTGAATTTCCGTGCAGAAATCCCGAGTGAGGAGAAATACCGGGGTAGGTTGGGCAGCGTGCTGAGACGAATCAATTACGACGACCGCCAGCACCTGGTGTACGCCCGTGGCCGAGCGCTGCCTCCCGACGTCGTCGCCCGGTGTACGGCGTTGAGCCCTCTGTCCGGATGCGTCAGGTAGCGGCGAACATTTCCGCCCACCCGTCGGTCAGCTATCTCGAGGGCGCCGCCGACGAGATCCCGCTGCCCGGCAACGCCTGCGACCTGACTCTGCTCTACTTGGTGATCCACCACATCCAGGACCTCCCGGCGGCGGCCGTGGAGATCGCTCGCGTGCCGGCCCCAGATGGCCGGGTGCTCATCCGCAACGCCTTTGCCGATCGGTCGCCCAACCCGCTGTGGCACCGCTGGTTTCCGCGCCCGGACCATCGAGGAAGAGGTCTTTCCCACCGTCGCCGAAGTGGCGGCGGCCTTCGCCACGGTCAACCTGCGCCCGGTCGCCCTTACCTCGCTTCGGCAGCGTCTCGCGGCCAGCCGTACCGAGTACGCCGCGCGACTGCGGCTGCGCGCCAGCTCGATCTTCGACCACATGACGGAGCGGGAAATCACCGAGGGCTTCGCCGCGCTGGACGCCGACCTCGCCACGCATCCTGACACCGGCCCCGTCGAGGAAGACTGCGACCTGCTCGTGCTGGCCGACTGAGATCGCACAGCAGTCGGCGCGCTTTACGGGCGGTTACGGCATCAGCCGCATCCCTCTTCCATCCTGATCACGCACAGCCAATCCACCACCCAAAGGGCGTGGTCGCGTGAGGCCTGCCCGGGACCGAGCTCTCCGGCCTCGCCAGGCTCGTCCACGCGGTCTCCATCCTTCGTGGCCGAGTCGCGCTTCACGAGCGCCTTGCACGAGTAAGCGGACCACTTCTGTGCTTCGACTCCCTCCTCGCCCCGCTTGGCGCATTCGTCCTGGCTGAACGTGCCGTAGTAGACCTCCCCTCCCAGTCTGCCGGTCCAGGTCGGGCTGGGACGAGATGAAGCTGCGGCGCTCGATTCCGGCGAGGAGGAAGGAGAGGGGACAGACTCCTGCGGTGCCCCTGAAATGTCCGACGGGACAGGCTCGGCCGCTTCCGCGAGTCGAATCCGCTCACCATCACCAGAAGAGACGCCCGACGGTTCGCGGGCCGTCCCTGCCGCGGTGGTGGTCACGATGGCCATGCTGACCACCGCGCTCACCAAGAGGACGAGCATGGCCACGGCGCCGAACGCGACAACTCCGGTACGCTGCCTGTTCTTCCATGGGTGTGCCACATGAGCTCCTGGTGCGACTGACGACGACAACCACGAGAGCCGTGCGCCTCCATTCTTGGCAAGCGATGACCACTGAGCAAGCCAGTACGACCGGACATATTCCGGACATAGGCGGAAGGCGCCCTCTTCCGGTGCGGCTGCCTACCGCCGGTGCCCGCGTAGGTGATCCAGGCGGTGCGGTTGGCGTCGTCCAGCAGGTACCAGATACGTCCGCTGCCGGTCGGGGTTGTCCAGGGCGCGTGGGGTGGCGCGGATTTTCTCGAAGGCGCGGCGCAGGCTGCCGGCCGCGTGGCGGGAGAGGTGTTCCCAGCCGTCGGCGGCTTCGGTGTTGGCGAAGTGGATGTCGTACTCATCGCCCATCGGAGGTGGTGCGGCCCGGGCTCCGCGCTTGGGGCTCACTCACTCACCTGGGGCATGGGGACGGGGCCGAAGTCGCCTTCCGGCTCGCGGGTGAGGATGGCCAGCAGGGCGGGGTCCGCGTAGATCTCCGCGCTGTGCCGCCACTGGGTCAGCAGGAGCGCGATCGGAGCGAGGTTGTCCAGGGCCACCGCTCCGCGTGCCGTGTCCACCAGCTCGGTGAGGAGCGTGTCCACATCCTCGGCGGGCAGAAAGGTGCTCCACGGCAGGGCCTCGGGCAGGGCCTGGCGCAGCGCCTCGATGTTCTCGGTGCGGACCAGTCCGGCGAGCAGGCGTGAGGTGAAGTCCATGACGGTGGCGTCTCGCTCCATCTGGTCGACCCGCATCAGAGCGAGGTCCGCAGCGTCGCGCCGCCGCAGCCGCAACGCGCGGACGGCGTCCAGTCTTCGTGTGGTCGCGGCCGGGTGGTGGAGTAGTTCGCTGAAGGGCACGTCCTCACGAGCGGATGGGCGTCAGTGCGTCAGGGCCACCCGCTTGCGGAACACCCAGTAGGTCCAGCCCTGGTACACCAGGACGAACGGCAGCGTGATCAGACCGATCCAGCTGAGCATCGTCAGCGTGTAGGGTCCCGAGGCCGCGTCGGTCAGCGTGACGCCCGGTAGCGGGGCCCATCGGAGCTCGGCGAACACCGCCACCGAGGCCAGGGCGATGGCGCCGGCGGTGGCGGTGAAGGCCCAGCCTTCCCTGCGGCGGTACGTCAGCGCCGCTCCGGCGGCCAGCGCCGCCATGGAGATCAGGGCGGGAATCGAGCCAAGGCTGGACAGGGCCGCCACGGCCAGCGGCAGGACCACGGCGCTCGCGGCCAGGGCGGTGGCGCGGGCGCGGCGTCGTACGGGGCCCTCGGTCTTGAGGGACAGGAAGACGGCGCCGTGGAGTACGCAGGTCGCCAGGGTGAACAGGCCGCCCACGAGTGCCGCGAGAGCGCTGTCGAAGAGCACGTCGGCGAAGATCGCGCCCCACAGGAACGCCGGGAGGGCGCTGCCCGCCACGATGCCCAGGTCGCACCAGAGCGTGTTGGTCACCTTGCCGCGCCACTCCAGGCCGACGCCGCGCACGATCAGGCCGACCAGGATGAGCACGACCGGGAGGTAGAAGGCGCTGAACATCCCGGCGTACCAGGCGGGGAAGGCGGCGAACATGGCGCCGACCGCGGTGATCAGCCACACCTCGTTGCCGTCCCAGACCGGGCCGATCGTCTCCAGGCTCTGCCGGTGCTGCTCCGGGCCCCTGCTCACGAACGGTGCCAGCAGGCCCACTCCGAAGTCGAAGCCCTCCAGCACGAAGTAGCCGGTCCAGAGGAAGGCGATGATGACGAACCACAGGTTGACCACTGTCTCCACCTCAGTACATCAGCGACGGCTGGAGTCGCTCGGTCGCGGGGACGGGCTCCGTCTGCTCGGGGCCCTTGCGTACGTGCCTGGTCAGGAGTACGGCCTCGGCCACCGCGAGCCCGCCGTACAGGAGCGTGAAGATCGTGAGTGAGGTGGCCACCTCGGCGAGGCTCACGCCGGGTGACACGCTCGCGGCCGTGAGCAGTTCGCCCGTCACCGTCCACGGCTGGCGGCCTATCTCGCTCAGCAGCCAGCCGGAGATCATCGCGAGGAACGGCAGCGGCAGGGCCAGCACCATGATCCGGGCCAGCCAGGGGGGCAGGTCGCGCCTGCGGCGGGTGAGCCAGAGGCCGAGCACCGACAGCGCCACCGTGGTCAAGCCGAAGACGATCATCACTCGGAACGACCAGAACACCACGGTCTGGTTGGGCCGGTAGTCGCCGGGGCCGAACTGCTGCACGAGCCGGGCCTGCAGGTCTTCGGTGCCCTGGACGGTGGCGGTGGGGTCGTGGGAGGCGAGGAGGCTGAGGAGGCTGGGGATCTCGACGCCGGGGACGATGGAGAACGGGGCTCCGGCGGTGTCGTGCTGGAGGCCCTCGGCGGCGGCGAGCTTCATCGGCTGCTGCTCGTACAGCAGCCGGGCCGAGGTGTCGCCGGTGCCCGCGACGACGGCGCCGGCCAGTGCGGTCATGAGCAGCGCGGCCCGGGCGGCACTGCGCCACATGGGCGCCTTCGTCTTCAGCAGCCAGTAGCCGCAGACCGCCAGCACGAACCCGCCCGCCACGATGAAGGCGGCGCCGACGACGTGCGGCACCTGGGCGATCGCGGTGGGGTTGGTGAGCACCGCCCACAGGTCGGTCATCCTGGCCCGGCCGTCGACCACCTCGTAGCCGACCGGGTGCTTCATCCAGGCGTTGGCCGCGAGGATGAAATACGCCGACAAGTTAGACCCGATGGCGGCGGCCCAGATGCACGCCAGGTGGACCTTCTTCGGCAGCCGTTCCCAGCCGAAGATCCACAGCCCCAGGAACGTGGACTCCATGAAGAACGCCAGTAGCGCCTCCATCGCCAAGGGCGCCCCGAACACGTCGCCGACGAAGGTCGAGTATTCGCTCCAGTTCATGCCGAACTGGAACTCCTGCACGATGCCGGTGACCACGCCCATGGCGAAGTTGATCAGGAACAGCTTGCCGAAGAACTTCGTCAGCCGGAGGTACTGCTCCTTCCCCGTCCGGTGCCAGGCGGTCTGGAGACCGGCCACGAAGACGCCCAGGCCGATCGTCAACGGCACGAACAGAAAGTGGTAAACGGTGGTCACCCCGAACTGCCACCGCGCGAGATCGAGCGCGTCCATCTTCCCCCCACCGGGTGCTTAGCTCTACAAGCTGTAGTTCATCTACTTACAGTAGTACTACAGGCTGTAGAGCTCGGCTATGCGATCTTCGTCACAAGCCCGCGGATCGGGGGTCCCACGATGGCGTACGGGGGTCAGCGGGCGGTGGCGGCGTCCAGGTATGCCTGGAGGTTGCCCAGCTCGAAGCCCCGGCGCTTGATCTTGTCGACCAGGATGCGGAAGTCCCTGGCCAGGTTCGGGCGGAAGTGCAGCAGCAGGATGTCACCGGGGCGCAGGCGCTTGTCGGGCACCTGGTAGGCGATCTTGCCGCCCGGCTGCACGGTGGCCGTCCAGAGAAGGACCGACTTCAGGCCGCAGTTCTTGGCGGCCCTGAGCGTGTCGGTGTTGTAGTTGCCGAACGGCGGCCTGAACAGCGTCGGCCGGGTCCCCAGCTGCCTCCTGATGACGGTGGAGGAGCCGCAGATCTCCCGTCGCTGGGCGTCGTAGCCGAGGAGGCGGAGGTTCGGGTGGGTGAGGGTGTGGTTCTCGACGGGTACGTGGGCATCACGCAGCGAGCGGAAATATCCCCATTTCCCGGCTCCTACGAACCGGCCGGGCCCACCGGCGGGGTCGGGCGTGCCCTTGGCCTCCACCGCGTCCCGCATGGCGAAGGCCGTGATCGGGATGCGCTGGTCGCGTACCTGCGCCAGGAAGCCGGGGTCCTGCTCCCACCCGTCGTCGATGGTCAGGAAGACGACCTTGCGGTTGGTGGGGATGGAGCTGATCACCGGAGGTAAGGAGCCCGTGGCCTGGATCTCCCTTACCTCGCCACGTCGGGGCACCGCGCCGGGCGGGCCGTCGAGCGGCCGCGTGGTCGCGTCGGACCTGGGGGCGGCGGTGGTGGCCGTGCTGCCTGGGGCGGCGCCGGTGGTGTCGCCTCCTGGGCCGTCCGCCGTACCGCCTGACCCGCCGTTGGTCGCGCAGCCAGCCAGCAGGACCGCGACCGCCGCCACGGCGGCAACGCGGACGGACCGGAACACAGGGGCCACATCGCCCATCAGGGCCGTTCGGGCCGCATCGGCCACGATCGTCATGTCTTGTCCCCCGGCTCGCCCCTCGCACACCGGTCCCATCCTGCCAGTCTTGATCGCCAGGCGGGCGCATCCGATCGGTGATCTAGGGCGCGGACCCCTGGCTTTAGCCATAGGGGTGAGCAGCGCCGCACCTATCGGCGACGCGGTGCGTTCATCGCCTACCACGAGCAGGCCCGCCAGCTCGCCGAAGCCAAGCAGGAGTTCGCGTGGCCGGGCCAGGCGCCCGGCCACTGCCTTCAGCAGACGTTGATCGACCTGGACCAGGCGTGTTCCCGCCACGGCACGTGGGGGGTCCGCTGGAAGTCCAAGGCCGGGAGCCGCCGTCATTCCGACTTCCTGAGGGCGCCAAGATCGCCATCGAGTGGTTGAACCGGCGCTGGGCGCGGGCGAAACTGCCCAAGTTCGGCTGGGTCCGCTTCCGTATCACCCGCCCGCTGGGCGGGACGGTCAAGAACGCCACCATCAGCCGGGACGGCAAGCACTGGTACATCAGTTTCCTCGTCGAAGACGGCCTGATCGAGCCTGAGCGGCACGCCAACCCGGGCAGTGCGGTCGGTATCGACCGGGGCGTGGCCAAGGTCGTGACCCGTTCGGACGGCAGTCCCGCGAGAGCCAAGCGGTCTTCCGGTGCACCTCGTGCGGACACACCGAGCACGCCGACGTGAACGCCGCCAAGAACATCCTCACCGCCGGGAGGACGGAGCACGCACAGCCCAGATCGGGTGTGCGGGTTGGGGCGCGCAAACCACGCAACCGCGTGGGCCGGAAGGCCAACCGCCAAGCAACAGCAGCCCAGGCCACCGCGCAGACGGAGCCCGAGCCGGCTGGAATCCCCCGACTTCAGTCGTGGGGAGCGCTTCAAAAGGGCAACACTCGCCAGACGGATCCCTAGAGTGGCGGTGTGAAGGTCGCAGGTAGCGCCATGATCGGCGTCGAGAGGCATCGCGTGTGGGACGCGCTTCAGGATCCGGCGGTGCTGGTACGCACCATCCCCGGCTGTGAGCGCCTGGAGGAGACGGGGCCGGACACGTACCGGATGACGGTGACGGCGGGGGTCGCCTCCATCAAGGGCGTCTACCAGGGCGAGGTGTCGCTGTCCGAACCGTCGGCGCCGGAGAGCTTCGTGCTGCGGGCGCGCGGCCAGGGCGCGCCGGGGACGGTGGAGGCCACGGTGCTCGTACGGCTCAGCGAGGTCGACGAGGGGACCCGCGTCGACTATGACGCCGACGCGGTCGTCGGCGGGATGATCGGCGGGGTGGGGCAGCGCATGCTCGGCTCGGTGGCCAAGAGGACGGCGGGGGAGTTCTTCGCGGCCGTCGAGGACCACCTGCGCGCCCCGGAGGGCGGGGCTGAGCGTGGGGCCGGGGTGGACGAGTTGGCCGCCCGGCGAGCCGCGCTGGCGCGTACGGCCGATGAGGTCGCGGAGGGGCGTCGGACGCCCGCTGTGTACGAACGGCCGTCCGGCGTGTACGAACGCCCGCCCAAGAGCCACACCGAGACGAGGCCTTGGGTGATGCTGGCGTCGTTCGGCATGGGGGCGGGCATCGCGCTGACCGGCGTCGCCGTGGGCTGGCTGTTCGGCCGGGCCGGCCGCCGCCCACGTCACTGACCGTTGCCCTTACCGACCCGGCGCGTCGGGCGGCTGGTGTCCGGGAGTGGGCTCAGCGATCTTGGGCGGTCGCGCCGTCGGATTGGCCGATGTCCGAGGGCGGTCGAGGCCGTCAAACGGGCTGCTCATGAGCGCGAGACTGGGCTCTCGCGGAAAAGGATCTCCAGGCGTAGCGTGGCTATATGCGGCAGGCACACGCTGAAGACGCACGAACCGAGGCCCGGCGAGTCATACGCAACCTACTTGGAGAAGAACGCCCGACCGCCGAGGCGTTGATCGGCGACGCGCGCTCCGTGCTCGGTGACGAGCGGGTCGGCCGCTGCCTGAGCCTGGCGCTCGGCGCGTCTCTCACCAGGCGGTCCGCCGAGCTGGCCGCCATCGCCGCGTTGCTGGTCGGTGCGCGGGAGCTGGGTGAGGAGTGGTGGACGCGGTCCAGGGGCGGCAAGCTGCCCGCGCCCGACGAGGTGCTGCGTACGGCCGTCGCGATCGAGCCGTGGACCGACCTGACCGCCCTGGAGATGCTCGCCGCCTGGATCTCCGACGACGCGGCCGACCAGCTGTGGGGCCAGCCCGTCGCCCAGGTGGACCTCAACTCGTGGCAGGCCGAGGACCGCTTCGACCTGCCGGACGGGGCGAAGCCGGGGCAGCGGCTCGTCGTACACTTCGACGCCGGCGGGCGGCTCGACGCGGTGGTCACCCGGCGGCCTGACGAAGATCTGGGGTCGAACCTCGACTTCCACTCACTGCGCTACTCGCGTCCCGCCGAGGCCCAGTGGAGCTGGGGAGTGGCGGCCGGGCTCGGGCCGCACCGGCTGCCGGACGAGGACCCCGACCCGTACGCCCGCGAGGTGCCCACCGCCGCCGCCGGCATCCTGCGCGCCTGGGCGCTACGGCACGGCGCCACCCGCGAGCAACTGGGCGAGCGCTGGCAGACGGTCGGCGACGTGGTGGCGAGCATCGAGCGGGTCGACTGGATGTGGCGCAGCGGGGAGTGGTTCGGCTGGTGGCGCGGCGCCTCCGCCCTGGTGGACGACTCGGCCTACCTCCCGTACCGGCTGGAGGAACTAGCGGCCGGGTGACGGCCCGCCGGGGAACGGCCCGGACAAGGTCACGCGCACATCCGGCCAAGACCGGTGGAATGGGGTCGGGGTCGTAGAGGTTGTGGTCGAGCGTGAAAGTCGAGATATTTTCGGACATCGTCTGCCCCTGGTGTTACATCGGGCACACCCGCTTCGGCCGCGCCGCCGACCGCTTCCGCGCCAAGGGCGGCATCGTGGACATCACCATGCGCCCGTTCCAGCTGAACCCGGACGCCCCCGCCGAAGGCGAGCCGCTGCTTCCGTCCCTGGAGCGGAAGTTCGGTGGGAACGCCACTCAGATGACCTCCCATGTCACCACCGTCGCCGCGGAAGAGGGGCTGGACCTGCGCTTCTCGCAGGCGATCAGCGCGAACACGTTCGAGGCGCACCGGCTGGTCGAACTCGCCACCCGGCAGGGGCGCGGGCTGGAGACGGTCGATCGGCTGTTCCACGCGCACTTCACCGACGGGCTCAACGTCGGTGATCAGGACGTGCTCACGAAGCTGGCCGCCGAGCTGGGCGTGGATCACCCGCCGGGTGAGGGCGCGCAGGAAGTACGCGAGCAGCTCGACCAAGCGCGGGCGCTGGGGATAACGGGCGTGCCGCTGTTCCTGTTCGAGGGGCAGTTCGCGGTGTCGGGAGCGCAGCCGGCGGAGACGTTCGACGCCGCCTTCGACGAAGTGGCGGCCCGCACCGGCCAGACCCCGGTGACCATCCTCGCGCCCCCGGCCGACGGCTGCGACGACGGCTATTGCGCCGTTTGAGAGCCGATGGCGGCTACCGCGCCGCCTTGGCGGGGACGGCGACGGCTACCGTGCCGTGTGAGCGATGATCTCCTCCGCCAGCCATTCGGCCACGTTCGCGGGGCCGGGTAGGCGGACGCCGAGGACGAAGTGTGTCAGACCGGCGTCCGCGAGCTCCCGGACCGTTGACCGGGCGGCGGCGGGGTCTTCGGTGGAGACGACCAGTTGCGTCGAGCGGGTGATCTCCGCCGGATCGCGGCCGATGGCGGCGCACTTCTCGTCGAGCACCTTGTTCCGTTCCCGGATGAACTCGATCGTGTTGTGCGGCGGCCCCGGTACGTTCCAGATGTCGGCGTGCTCGGCCACCACCCCGAGCGTCCTGTCGCCCCACCCGCCGATCAGCAGCGGTGGCGGGACGGCCGGCTTCGGCGCGCACACCACCTCGCGCAGCTGGTAGTAGCGGCCGTCGAAGTCGAAGCGGTCCTCGGTCCACATCCGCTTGATGATCGCGCACGACTCGGCCAGCCGGGCCACGCCCTCGCCGGGTGAGGCGATGTGCAGTCCGTACGCGTTGTACTCCCTGGGCACGAGCGTGTCACCCGGCTGGTGCGTGCCGCCGACGCCGAGGCCGAGGACCAGCCGGCCGGGCGCGATGGCGTCCACGGTCGCCGCGATCTTGGCGAGTACGGCCGGCGGCCGGGTGAGGTTGCTCGTCACCATGAGCCCCAGCCGGAGCCGGGAGGTCCGCGCGGCCAGGGCGGCGAGCATCGTCCAGCCCTCGTGGATCGGCGCGTCCACCGGACCGAACAGCGGCAGCATGTGGTCCCAGAGCCAGGCGTGCTCGATGGCGGGCACCGCGTCGGCCTGCTGCCAGGTGCGCAGCAGCGTGTCGTACGTCACGCCGACGGGGACGGTCTTCATTCCGAAACTCAGCATATAACAGCTCCACTGATTGTCAGCACTGCTGACGATTAGGCTAGTGCGAGAATCGGGAGGTGTCGAGACGCCGCCTTGGATACCTGCTGAAGCACGCCAACCTGCGCCTGGCCCAGCACACCGGCCCGGCCCTGGAGCCGTACGGCGTCGACGGCCGCGAGCTCGCGGTGCTCAACGTGCTCGACTCGGCCGACCCGCTGTCCCAGCAGGAGGCCGCCACGCGGCTGCGGATCGACAGGACGACGATGGTCGCGATGATCGACACGCTCGAGGGCAAGGAGCTGGTCAGCCGCCGGCCGCATCCGGACGACCGGCGCAAGAACATGGTCGAGCTGACCCCGCGTGGCCGCGACACGCTGCGCGACGGCGGGCAGGCCGTGGACGAGGCGGAGCAGGCCTTCCTGGCGAAGCTGGCGCCCGACGACGCGGCCCGCCTCAGAGAGCTGCTCGACAAGCTGATCTAGACAGTGACCCCCGCTGGGGGGCGAGGGTAGACGGTCTGTGGTGGCTGGGGTCCCTTCAAGGGCTGTGGAAGAAGACGGTCAGGCTCAGACAGTGCCCTCGCCCAGGAGGCCCGAGCGGTGGTGGCGGCGGCAGAGGACCTGGTAGCGGACCGGTGACGCGTCCGTGTCGCCGATCACGACCTGCTCGCCCGTACGGACCAGCTCCCCGCCCACGATCCGCCCGTTGAGCTGACCGGGTCGCCCGCACCAGCACAACACCTCGACCTGCAACCGGCACACCTCGTCCGCCAGCTCGAACAGCCGCTGCGCCGCCGGGAACATCACGGATCTGAAGTCCGAGGCCAGCCCGAAGGCGTAGACGTCGATGCCGTGCTCGTCCACCAGGTCGGCGAGCTGCTCGATCTGGTCGACGGTGTAGAAGCAGACCTCGTCGCAGATCAGGTAGTCGATCCTGTCGTGCCCGGTCACGAGCGTCACCAGATCGAGGGAGTCCACGACCTCGATCGCGTCCAGGCCAAGCCCTATCCTGCTGGTGACCTGGGGTCCGCCCGAGCGGTCGTGCTTGGTCAGGACCAGCCCGCGCCGGCCCTGGCGGCCGTGGTTGTAGTTCATCTGGAGCGCGAGCGTGGACTTCCCGCAGTCCATGGGACCGAAGTAGAACTTCAGTACGGCATCACGGGCGCCGGACGGGACGGCGGACAGGGCAAACGTGTCGGTCACAGGGGGCCACCTTAGCGGCTTGGCTTGTTACCTGACCTCGTGGGAGATTTCTCCCCTGGAGTTATCAGGAGGAACCGTGGTCACAGAGAAGCCCCCCTCGCTCGACGCGATGATGACGACCGACGACCTCACGGCGGCGCAGGCCGACGCCACGAGGTGGCGGTACGGCTTCCTTGTGGTCGTGGTGGGAATCGTCGCGGTGCTGGTGGCCTTCGGGGCCGCCGTGTTCGCCACGAAGGAGTTCGCGGCGTTGTTCGCGGGCGTGGCCGGGGTGGTGGGCACGATCATCGGTGCCTACTTCGGCGTGCAGGCGGGACAGTCGGGTAAGGCCAGGGTTGAGGCCGAACTTGCCAGGTCACAGGAGCTAGTGGTGCGCTTGGCCGCCTATGTTGGCACTGAGAACGCGCCCCGGGTCATCGATGAAGTGCTCGGCCGGCGCCGAAGCTGAGGAGCCATGCGTAGCGTCCGTATTGGAGTCGACACCGGGGGCACGTTCACCGACGTGGTGGCCGTGGACGACCAGACCGGTGAGATCGTCACGACCAAGACCCCCTCGACCCCCGCGAACCCGGCCGACGGGTTCGTCAGGGGCATCGAGAAGCTGGGGCCGCTCGACGCGAGTTCCGTCGTGCACGGCACCACTGTGGCCACCAACCAACTGCTCGAGGACCGGATCGCGAACCTGGGGTTCATCACGACCGAGGGCTTCGAGTTCATTCTGGAGATAGCCAGGCAGAGCGTGCCCGACGGCTATGGCAACTCCTATTTCTGGGTCAAACCGCCGCGGATCGTCCCGATCCACCTGGTCAAGACCGTCGGGGGGCGGCTGGACCACACCGGCGCCGAGGTACGCCCGTTCGCCGAGGAGCAGGCCGCCGAGGTGGCCCGCTGGCTCAAGGCCAAGGGCGTCACCGCGATCGGCGTGTGCTTCCTGCACTCGTACGCCAATCCGGACCACGAGCGGCGCATGCGGGACGTGCTGGCCCGTGAGCACCCCGAGGCGGTGGTCTCGCTGTCGAGCGACGTGCTGCGCGAATACCGCGAGTACGAGCGGTCGGTCACGACCCTCGTGGACGCGGCGGTCAAGCCGACGATGCGCCGCTACCTGGCCAACCTGTCGGCCCGGCTCGGCATGCCGTTCTCGGTGATGAAGTCCAACGGCGGCGTGCTGTCGGCCCGCGAGGTCGTCAACCAGCCGATCACCACGGTGCTGTCGGGGCCCGCGGCCGGGGCGCTGGGGGCGGCGCTCATCGCGTCCACGGCGGGGCACCCATCGGTGATCACCCTGGACGGCGGCGGCACGTCCACCGACGTCGCCGTGGTGGTCGACGGCGAGCCGTCCATCACCACCGAGGGCGTCATCGGCCGCTACCCGTGCAAGATCCCGATGATCGACATCGTCACCGTCGGCGCGGGCGGCGGCTCGATCGCCTGGATCTCGCCCGAGGGCACGCTGAAGGTCGGCCCCAAGTCGGCCGGGGCCGACCCTGGGCCGCTCTGCTACGGCAGGGGCGGCACCGAGGTGACGGTCACCGACGCGCACGTCTTCCTCGGCCGCATCCCGCCGCACCTGCTCGGCGGGGAGATCCCGCTCGACGTGGCGGCCGCGCGCACCGGTATCCAGGCGCTGGCCGACAAGCTCGGGCTCAGCGCCGAGCGGACCGCGACGGGGATCCTGGAGATCAGCGCGTTCAACCAGAGCAACGCCATCCGTCAGCTGACCGTCAAGCGCGGGCTCGACGTGCGGGACTTCCCGCTGGTGACGTTCGGCGGCTCGGGGCCGCTGCTGGCCTGCCGGCTGATCGACATCCTGGGACTGCCCGCGGTGGTCGTCCCGCCCGATCCGGGCAACGTCTCGGCGTTCGGGCTGCTCACGGTGGACGTCAAGAACGACTACGTGCGTACGCACGTCACCCGCGACCTGTCCCTGGAGACGGCCGGAACCATCTTCCGCGACCTGGAGGAGCAGGCGGCGCAGGCGCTCGACCGGGAGGGCTTCGACGAGCCGGTCTACGCCCGCAGCGCCGACCTGCGTTACTACGGCCAGGCGTACGAGGTGCGCGTGGCCGCCCCGGCCGGCGAGGTGGACGAGGAGTGGCGCCGGGAGGTGCTGGACCGCTTCCACCAGGCGCACGAGAAGCTCTACGGCTACGGCTACCGTGACGACGAGCGGCACGGCGTCGAATGGGTCAACCTGCGCGTCTCCGGCATCGGTCCCATCACCCGCCCGGCCATCCGCCGCAGGGAGCCCAGCGACGGCGAGCGGCCCGCGGCGGCGACCAGGAGCGTGCACTTCGACTCGGCCGCCGACACGCCGATCCACCAGCGGTCCGACCTGGATCCGGGCACGGTGGTCGAGGGTCCGGCGGTCATCGAGGAGTACGGCTCCACGATCCCCATCCATCCCGGCTTCACCGCCCAGGTGGACGACTACGGCAACGTGGAGGTGCGGCGTGGCTGACCCGATTCTCGTCGAGATCGTCGAGGGCACCCTGGCCTCCGTGGAGAAGGAGGTCGAGACCGCGATCGCGCGTACGGCCCGCTCGCCGATGATCCGCGACGCGCACGACTTCCGCGCGGGCATCCACGACGCGCGGCTGCGCAAGCTGACCGGCCGCTCCTACAGCGCGCTCGTCCAGCCGATCGTCCGCGACTTCCCGATCGAGGAGATGAAGCCCGGCGACGTCTACTTCCACAACGATGTCTACCTGTCAGAAGGCGGGATCGGCCACCTGCCCGACCTGTGCGTGACCGTCCCGGTCTTCCACGAGGGCGCTGTGGTGGCCTTCGTGCAGGCGTTCGGGCACCACGACGACATCGGTGGCTCCGTGCCCGGCTCGATGCCCTCGCACGCGCGCAGCGTGTACGAGGAGGGGCTGATGGTCCCGCCGATCAAGCTGTGGGACGCGGGCGTGCCCAACGAGGCCGCGCTGCGCATCATGACCCGCAACTCGCGCATGCCCGACTCGCTGGCGGGCGACCTCGACGCCGAGTGCTCGGCCTGCCTCATGGGGGCGCGCCGCCTGGGCGAGCTGTTCGACAGGTACGGCCGGACCGAGGTCGAGGAGTGCTTCGACGCGATCATCGGCAAGACGACGGAGACGTTCCGGCGCGAGCTGCTGGCCAAGATCCCCGAGGGCACCTACACCTGGGAGGACTACGCCGAGCACGACGGCGTGGACGAGCCGCGGCTGCACGCCCAGCGGATCACGCTCACCGTCGACCACGCGGCGGGCGCCCCGCTGAAGATCGACTTCACCGGCACGTCGCCGCAGGCCAAGGGGCCGATCAACCACGCGGGTGACTACGCCGACGGCGTGTTCCTGAAGAAGTGGCTGGCCCCCATCCTGCGCAACCTCGCCGACACCCCGGAGCGCATGGCCGAGCTGGACGTCAACGAGGGCGTCGTCCCCCTGATCGAGATGGTCTTCCCGGAGAAGGGGACGCTGCTCACCCCGATCTTCCCCGCGCCCACCAACGCCCGGACGTTCGTGATCCTGCGCCTGCTCGGCGTGCTGGCGGGCGTGCTGGCCAAGGCCACCGGCGGCCGCATGCCGGCCGACCAGGAGACGATCCGCTACACCGGCGTCCACGGCGCCGACGCCGACGGCGTGCCGTACCTGATGAGGGAGGTCCTCGGCGGCGGCTCCGGCGGGCGCTGGTACGCCGACGGTGAGGACACCATCCACGTGGTGCCCGACTCGCGCAACATCCCGGTGGAGTTCGCCGAGGCGCGCTGGCCGTTCCGGGTCGAGCGGCTGGCGCTGGCCTGCGACTCGGGCGGGCCGGGCATGTTCAGGGGCGGGCTCGGCTACGACAAGCACATCAGGATGCTCAGGGACGCCTCGTACATGTCGATCGCCGACCGGTCGATCCTGTCGTGCTGGGGCGTCAACGGCGGGCTGGCCGGGCGGCCGTTCCGGGTCGAGATCGCGGGCAAGGAGATGGAGGGCCTGGTGGACGACCACCAGGTGCAGGCGGGCGAGACCATCCGCATCCGCACCACCGGGGGCGGCGGCTGGGGCTCACCCTACGACCGGGACCCGCGCGCCGTGGCGGCGGACGTCCGCGACGGCAAGGTGTCGATCGCCGGCGCCCTGGGCGACTACGGCGTGGTGCTGGACGGCGACCGCATCGACGAGCAGGGCACCGCCGAGCTCCGCGCCAACCTGCGCCCGCCGGCGGGCCGCTTCTTCGACCGCGGCCCCGGCTACCCGAAGCTGTCGGGCGGCCGCTCCCACGCGGAGGTGGACGAGCTCTAGCGGATGCCATGATGGGCTCCATTTCCTGAGATTTCCTGACATGTCGCGAAATGGAGCCAGCCATGCGTGTCGCCCTAGCCGGTCTCGCCACCAGCCACCCCTTCACCGACGCCCGTACCCTGGCCCGCCACGCGGACCTGCTGGTGTGGGAAGAGGACCCGGAGCGGCTGAGCCGCTTCACCGAAGAGCATCCCGGCGCCAAGGTGCTGCCGAGCCTGGCCGCGCTGCTGGCCGCCGAACCCGACGGCGTGGTGCTGACCGTGCCGAGCCCGCGCGTGCCCGGGGCGCTGGCGGCCGTGCTCGACACCGGCGCGGCCTGCTTCGTGAACAAGCCCGCCGTCGCCACCCGCGCCCAGCTGAACGAGCTGGACCGGCTGCGGATCCACGACCGCGTGCTGTCCAGCTCGGTGCTCCGCTTCGCCCCGGCCTTCGCGGGACTGCGGGTGGACCCCGCCGAGGTGCTCGCGGTCCGGGCCACCGTACGGCATGACGTCGGCCTCTGGGCCGGCGGCTACAACGCCTGGCAGGACACCCCCGGCGAGGGCGGCGGGACGCTGGTGACCATGGGGATCCACGGCGTGGAGCTGCTGGTCGCGCTGTTCGGCCCGGACGTACGGCTGGCCGGCGCGGCCTCGGCCACCAGGCACTACGCGGGCCTGCGGTCGGAGGACACCGGCGTCATGGCGCTGCGCTGGGACAGCGGCGTCACGGGCACGGTCGAGATCCTCGGCGTCTCCGACGAGGAGTCCTACGCCGTCACCGTCCACCGGCGCGGCGGCACCGACACCGTGGTGATCGAGGGCGGCGACGACCACGTCAAGGGCCTGGGCTACGAGGGGACGATCGAGGCGTTCCTGGCCATGATCGGGGGCGCCCCGAGCCCCGTCCCGTGGGCGCAGACCCGGGCCATCCTGGAGGTACTGGTCGCGGCCCGCGAAACCACCCAATGAGCGGCGCGTGAGAGCGCCCAACGACCAGCGCGCGAACCACCCGTTGACCGGCGCACGAGGGTGCCCATTGACAGCTGAACTCCGCCGCAGTTACGGTCTGGACCGTAAATGACGTAACGGAGGTAGACCGCGTGCGGACCACAGCGGAACTCGAGGAACGGCTGGCGCGGCCGAGCGCCGCCCTCCTCGACGACCTGAGCAGGCTCGACGGCGACATCCTGATCCTCGGCGCGGGCGGCAAGCTCGGCCCGAGCCTGGTCCGGCTGGCGCTCAACGCCACGCGCGGCGACCGGCGGATCATCGCGGTGTCCCGCTTCTCCGAACCCGGGCTGGCCCGGGCACTCCAGGACGACGGCGCCACCGTGGTCGCCGCCGACGTGGCCGACGAGGGGGCGCTGCGCGAGCTGCCCGACGCGCCGAACGTGGTGTTCCTGGTCGGCGCCAAGTTCGGCACCGAGGGCCGGGAGCACGCCACCTGGTTCACCAACACGTACCTGCCGGGCAGGGTCGCCGACAGGTTCAGGGACGCCAGGATCGCCGCCCTGTCCACCGGCAACGTCTACCCGCTGGTCCCCGTCGGCGGCGGCAGCACCGAGGGCTCACCGACCGGGCCCGTCGGCGACTACGCGATGAGCTGCCTGGGCAGGGAGCGGGTGCTGTCGCACTTCGCGGAGGCGTACGGCACCCGCATGTCGCTGCTGCGGCTCAACTACGCCGTCGAGCTGCGCTACGGCGTGCTCGTCGACCTGGCCGGGAAGATCCTGGCCGGGGAGCCGATCGATCTGGCCACCGGCCAGGTCAACGTGGTCTGGCAGGGCTACGCCAACGAGGTCGTGCTCCGCTCGCTGCTGCTCGCCGAGTCGCCGCCGTACGTGCTCAACGTGACCGGGCCCGAGCTGGTCTCGGTCCGGCAGGCGGCGCTGGACCTCGGCGCGGCGCTGGGCAAGGAGCCGGTGTTCAGCGGCGAGGAGGCGCCCACGGCGCTGCTGTCGAACGCCGGCAAGTGCCACCGCCTGTTCGGCTACCCCGAGCTCACGCCCGCCGAGCTGATCGAGCACACGGCGCGCTGGGTGGCCGACGGCGGCCCGTCGCTCGGCAAGCCCACCAAGTTCGAACGCCGTGACGGCCGCTTCTAACCGCGTGCCCGGCCCATTGACCCTAGGGGGATCCGACGTGCTCAGCACGATTCCAGAGGCGCAGACGTCCGTGCGCGAGCTGTTCAGGCGCGGCCTGGTGATTCCGGCGCACCCGCTGGCGCTGACCGAGGACCGGAAGCTGGACGAGCGCCGGCAGCGGGCGCTGACCCGCTACTACGTCGAGGCGGGCGCGGGCGGGCTGGCGGTGGGCGTGCACACCACGCAGTTCGCCATCCACGGCACCGACCTCCTGCCGCCGGTGCTGGAGCTGGCCGCGCGGACCGCGGGGGAGTACGAGCGCGAGGTGCTCCTGGTGGCGGGCGCTACCGGGACCACGCGGCAGGCCGTGGCGGAGGCCGAGCTGGCCAGGTCGCTCGGCTACCACATGGTGCTGCTGAGCCCGTGCCGGGAGCTGGACGAGGACGGGCTGATCGAGCGGGCGCGGGCGGTGGGCGAGGTGCTGCCGGTGATCGGCTTCTACCTGCAGACCGCGGTCGGCGGACGCCCCTTGTCGCGGAATTTCTGGACCAGGCTGGCGGCGATCGAGTCCGTGGTGGGCATCAAGGTCGCCCCCTTCGACCGCTACCGCACGCTCGACGTGCTGCACGGCGTGGTCCGGGCCGGCCGCGCGGCCGAGGTCGCCCTCTACACCGGCAACGACGACCACATCCTGGCCGATCTCGTCACCACCCACCGGGTCGTCGTGGACGGGCACGAGGTGGAGATCGAGTTCGTCGGCGGGCTGCTCGGCCAGTGGGCGGTCTGGGTACGGCGGGCGGTCGAACTGCTGGAGGAGGCCAAGCTGGCCCGCTCGGGCGACGACGCGGCCATGCGGCGGCTGCTCACCCTCGACGGCCACCTCACCGACGCCAACGCCGCCATCTTCGACTCGGCCAACGGCTTCCACGGCTGCATCCCCGGCATCCACGAGGTGCTGCGCCGCCAGGGGCTGCTGGCGGGCCGCTGGTGCCTGGACCCGGCGGAGGAGCTCTCGCCAGGGCAGCTCGCGGAGCTCGACCGGGTCTGGGCCGCCTACCCCTGGCTTCGGGACGACGACTTCGTCAGCGCCGGCCTGTCCCGCTGGCTCGCCTGATCCTCATGCGAGCCAGCGGCACCGTCCTCGAGGCGGCCGTCCCCGAACCGGCCGCCCCCGAGTCAGCCGTCCCCGAGCCCGCCGCCTCAGAGTGTGAGGCGGTACAGGGTCAGGGGGCGGCCGCTGGAGCCGCTGGTGAGGTTGCCCGTGCGCTCGGCCAGCCCGGCCAGCTCCAGCCGGTGCAGCATGCGCCGGGCCGTGCGCTGCTGGACGTCGAGGCGGTCGGCGATCTCCCGGGTGGTGAGCGGCTCGTCGCCGGCCGCCGCCCGCGCCTCCAGCAGCCGCTCGATCGTCGCCACCGACAGGCCCACGCGGCGGGCGATCACCGAGAGGTTGCGCTCCGACTCCGGGACACCGGCGACCGACTCCAGGACGATGTCCGTGTCGGCGCGCAGCGACAGCACCGCCGCGATGTCGCCGATGCGCCGGGCGCGGGCCAGGGCGCGGCGGGCCAGGCTCTCCGCCTCCGCCGCGCTGCGGCCCAGCCCGAAACCCACGCGTACCACCTGATTCTGCGCCGCGAGGCGGCCCAGCATGGGCAGGCCGGTGAAGCCGCCCGTGGCGTCGTGCAGCGGGCCCCGGGTGGTGACCAGGAGATGGGTGCCGCCCCGGAAGGCGGCCAGCGTGCCGCCCAGCGCGGTGGCCTCGCGCAGCAGCCCCTCCTCGTTCTCGACCTCGATCAGCCCGAGCGCGATCTGCGCGTCCTCCTGCGCCTGCCCCTCGGCGGTCAGCAGCAGCTGGCGCAGCGCCACCCGGACCGAGTGGACGGAGGGCGCCAGCCGCAGCACCTGCATCTCGCCGCGCAGCGCCTCGTGCACCGAGCTCAGGCAGGTGATCACCGGGTGGGCGGGGCCGCGCCGGTGGAAGGCGATGGCCTTCTTGGAGGTCATCTCCGGCCGGTAGGGCAGCGTCCTGAGGGTGTCGGCGGGCAGCCCGGCCTCGGCGAACGTGGCCGCCACGTCGGCCGCGGACAGCGTGTCGATCGACAGCCCGGTGACGTCCTGGCCCTCGTACTGCAGGCGTACCAGGGCGCTGAGCAGCGTCGCGCCCGAGTAGTCGACGAACGCGGCGGCCCGGTTCAGCGCCTCGGCGTCGCGGGAGAGCATGTACGGGACGATGCCGGTGAACAGCCACCCCTCCACGGCGGCGGAGTGCGCCTCGACGATCGCGGGCGCCTGCGACTCGTGGTCGTAGTCGAGGCGCAGCGCGGTGACCCCGGGCTGCTCCTCGCAGGTGGCCGCGACGTCGTCGACCAGATCATGCGGGCCGACGACCCCGATGACGATTCCCACCTACGCCTCCCTCTCGCTCATTTCGGTCAAGACCGCAATTGTATCCTGTGAGGTGCCCTGTGAAGTTCCCGTCCATGGCCGAGGCCGCCGGCCGTACGCTCGGCGACGAAGAGGTGGCCGCCGCGGCGCGGGTGATCCGCTCGGGCATGCTCAGCTCCGTCTGGGGGACCGAGACCAGAGCGCTCGAACGCGAGGTCGCCGCCTTGTACGGCGTGCGCCACGCGGTCGCGTGCGGCTCCGGCACCGCGGCCCTCCATCTGTCGGTCGTGGCGGCTGCGCCGGATCCCGGAGACGAGATCATCACGACGCCGATCACCGACTTCGGGACCGTGGCCCCCATCCTGGCGCAGAACGCGGTCCCTGTCTTCGCGGATGTAGATCCCTCGGACGGCAATATCGACCCCGGAGCGGTGGCCAAGCTGATCGGCCCGCGGACTCGGGCGATCATGGCCGTGCACCTGTTCGGCGCGCCCGCCCGCGTGGCCGAGCTACGGGAGCTGGCCGACGAGCACGGCCTGGCGCTGATCGAGGACTGCGCCCAGGCGTGGCTCGCCGAGCTGCCGGACGGCCGGCCGGCGGGCACGGTGGGCGACGTCGCCACCCTCAGCCTGCAGCAGTGGAAGCACATCACCTGCGGCGACGGCGGCCTGGCGCTCACCGAGGACGACGAGCTGGCGCGCCGGATGCGGCTGTTCGCCGACAAGGGCTGGGACCGCGCGGCCGGGCGCTCGCACGCCGGTTTCGGCCTGAACTACCGCATGACCGAGCTGCAGGCCGCCGTGGCGCGGGCCCAGCTCGCCAAGCTGCCGGGGGTCGTCGCCTCCCGCCGGAGCACGGCCGTACGGCTGCTCGACGCCCTTCAGGGCCTGCCAGGGGTACGGCTGCCGCGACCGGAGGGGCACGCCTGGTGGCTGTTCCCCCTCGTGCGGCCCGGGGGTGACGCCCGGGAGCTGGCCGCGCACCTGGCCGCGGCCGGGATACCCGCGCGGGCCGGCTACCTGGAGGAGCCGCTGAACCGCGCCCCGCTGTGGGAACGGCCCGTCTATGGCTCCTCGCGCTACCCGCTCGACGGCTACGTCCCGAACCCGTGCCCCGAGGCCGAGCGCCTGGTCGCCGAGACGCTGTTGATCATCGACTGGAACGAGAACTACACGGCCGAGCACGCGGACGCCGTCGCCCGAGAGATCGCCCGATTCACCGCGGGCTGACGGCGAAGGCCGTAGTTACGTTCAGGTATCGCCCATTGACCGCACGAGGTCCTCGTCATTAGGTTTCGGTCAGGACCGGTATTACTCGAAAGGAATCCGCCGATGAGGAAGACAGCGGCACTCGGCCTGGCGGCCACCCTGGCCCTCGCCGCCGCCGGGTGCGGATCCAGCGGCTCGGACAAGAGCACCGTGACCCTCTGGATGTACCCCGTCATCGGGGACCAGGCCAAGAGCCAGGCGTTCTGGGCCAAGGTCGAGAAGGACTTCGAGGCCAAGAACGCGTCGATCGACATCAAGATCGACCAGCAGCCGTGGGAGGGCCGTCAGGAGAAGGTCACGACGGCACTGGTCTCGAAGAAGGGCTTCGACCTCGTCGTCCTGGGTCCCGACCAGATCCCGCAGTACGCCCAGCAGGGCACCGTCGAGGCCGTCGACGACGTGGTGGGCAAGGACAAGGCGACCTACCTGCCCAGCGCGCTCACCGCGCTGACCGTGAACGGCAAACTGTACGGCGTGCCGATCTACCAGACGATCACCGCGCCCATCTACAACAAGAAGCTGTTCGCCGAGGCGGGCGTCGAGAAGGTGCCCGAGACGCTGGCCGAGCTCAAGGCGGCGGCGCCCAAGCTGGCCGCCAAGAAGGTCGCCGTGCTCGACTACCCCGGCAAGCCCGAGGTCAGCCTCAACCAGAGCTTCTATCCCATCCTGTGGGCCAACGGCGGCAGCGTCTTCGCCCCGGACGGCAAGAAGGTGGCCTTCAACAGCCAGCAGGGCGTCGACAGCCTGCAACTGCTGCTCGACCTGAAGGCCGCGGGCGGCCTGCCCGAGGACGCCGCCAGCAAGGGCAACGAGATCGAGGGCGGCGCCCTGGCCAAGGGCAAGAGCGCGATGTACCACGCGGCCACCGCCCTGCAGGCCACCCAGCTCGGTGCCGCGATCGGCGCCGAGAACGTCGGCATCGGCCTGCCGCTGGAGGGCACCAAGCGGGTCGCGTTCGGCATCCCCGGGGCCCTGGTGCTGGCCAAGCACGCCGAGAACAAGGACGCGGCGAAGAAGTTCGCCACTTACCTGTCCTCGCCCGAGGTCGCCGCCAGCCTGGCCGCGGAGTCGGGCTTCTTCCCCGCCCGTACCGACGTGACCGTGCCGGGACAGTCGGCCGCGGCCACGGAGTTCGCCAAGTCGCTGCAGTACGCCTTCCCCGGTGACACCCACCCGAAGGCCCGCCAGGTGATGGGCGTCATCGCCCCGCACATCCAGGCGGCCCTGCTCGGCAAGGAGGACGCGAAGACGGCGCTCGACGCGGCGGCCAAGGAGGCCGACGCGCTGCTGGGCAACGGCGGATAGGGATGCGTCAACGCCTGCGTGACCCGGTCACGGGCCTGCTGTTCGTGCTGCCCGTGCTGGTGCTCTTCCTGATCTTCCGGATCTTCCCCGCCCTCGGCGCGGCGGGGATGAGCCTGACCAACTGGAACATCGGCGGGGAGTGGAGCTTCGTCGGCGCGGACAACTACGCCCGGCTGCTCGACGACACGATCTTCTGGACGAGCCTGCGCGTGACGCTCGTGTACGTGGCCATCTACGTGCCGCTCACCCTGCTCGTGTCGCTGGGCACGGCGTTGCTGCTGAACCAGGTCGTGTTCCTGCGCGGCCTGTTCCGCGGCATGCTGTTCCTGCCGTACGTGACCAGCTTCGTGCTGGCGGGCGTCATCTGGCGGTGGATCTACGAGTTCGACGGCCTGATCAACGGCGTCCTGGGCAAGGCCGGGCTCGGCCCGGTGGCCTTCCTGGAGCAGTCGTCGCTGGTGCTGCCGGCCCTGGCCGTGGTATCGGCGTGGAAGGGCTTCGGCTACTCGATGCTGATCCTGCTGGCCGGGCTGAAGGCGATCCCCGGCTCCTACCTGGAGGCGGCCCGGGTCGACGGCGCCTCGGCGTGGCAGCGCTTCCGCCGGATCACACTGCCGCTGCTGAAGCCCGCGCTCTTCTTCGTCCTGGTGATCGAGACGATCAGCGCCTTCCAGACCTTCGACACCGTCTATGTGATGACCGGTGGCGGTCCCGCCAGGGCCACCTACACCCTCATCTACGGCATCTACGACCACGGCTTCAGATCCTTCGACTTCGGCTACGCCGCCACGTGGGGGATGGTCCTGTTCGCCCTGGTGCTCATCGTGTCGCTGATCCAGCGCCGCTTCCTGGACCGGGGGAACACATGACGCGCACGCGGCGGAGATGGCCGCTCGTCGCGCTGCTCGGCGTGCTGTCGGTGCTGACCGTCAGCCCGTTCGCCGCCATGCTGATCGTCGCGCTGTCGCCCGCGGGCGCCCCGACCCTGCCCGCGCAGTGGCCGGACTCGCTCACGCTCGACAACCTCACGCGGGTGCTGTCCGCCTCCGGCTTCGTGGGGTGGACGGTCAACTCGCTGGTGTACTCCGTGGTCTCGGTGGTGATCATCCTGCTCACCGCCTCGATGGCCGGGTACGCCTTCGCCAAGAAGCGCTTCCCCGGCCGCCAGGCGATGTTCTGGACCTTCCTCGCGACCATGATGGTGCCCTTCCAGGCCACCCTCATCCCGACGTTCGTGCTGGTCAACAGCCTGGACGGGGTGGACACGTTCTGGGGGCTGATCGTGCCGACGCTGGCCAACTCGCAGGCCGTGTTCCTGATGCGCCAGTTCATCATGGGGCTGCCCGACGAGCTGTTCGACGCGGCCAAGGTGGACGGCGCCTCCGAGCTGCGGGTCTACTGGACGATCGTGGTGCCGCTGACCCGGCCCGTCCTGGCCACGCTGGGCGTGTTCGTGTTCCTGTGGCACTGGAACGACTTCCTGTGGCCGCTGGTCGTGGGGCAGAGCGACGCCACGCGTACGCTCACCGTCGGCCTGACCACGCTGCGGACCGAGGAGATGCAGCTGTCGGTGCTGATGGCGTCGGCGGCGATCTCCGTGGTGCCGTGCCTGCTGGTCTTCTTCCTGTTGCAGCGGTACCTGGTCAACAGCATCGCGATGACCGGGCTGAAATAAGCTCTCTCGGGTGGATATTTCGGCACAAGTCCTCCGTGATCGTCTTCGCGGCACGCTGCTCGCCGCCGCGGCCACCCCCATGACGGAGTCGGGCGAGGTGGATCTCGGCGTGGTGTCGCGCTACCTCGCCGGGCTGGTCGAGGACGGTGCCGACGGGCTGGCGGTGCTCGCGCACACCGGCCGCGGGCCGTACCTGACGCCGGACGTACGCGCCGCCGTGATCGAGCGCGCGGTCGCGCTCGGCGTGCCGGTCATCGTCGGCGTCGGCGGCGCCCCCGAGCCGTCCGGCGCCCCCGAGCCGTCCGGTTCGCCCGAGTCGTGCGGGACGGCGTCGTCCGGGGCGGCCGGGCGTTTCGCGCGGGCCGTGGCGGAGGCCCAGATGGCCGCGAGGCTCGGCGCGGATGGCGTCCTGGTCTTCCCCGCCGAGGGCGACCGGCTGGGCGGCCACGAGGCGATCTGGCGGGCGGCGGGGATCCCCATGATCGCCTTCGACCTCTACACCCGGCCCTGCCCGGCCGACACGATGCGGGACCTTCTCCGGCATCCCGGCGTGGCCGGGATCAAGACCGCGCTGCTGTCCGACGCCATGGGCTGCCAGCGCGCCATCACCCTCGCCAGGCAGGCCGGCCGGCTGGCCATCACCGGGGAGGACCGCATGTTCGGCCCGTCGCTCCTGTGGGGCGCCGAGGCCGCCCTGGTGGGCCTCGCGGCCGCGTCGGTGGAGGTGACGGTCGCGGTCATGGACGCCTACCAGGGCTCGGACCTACGGGCCTTCGACGCGGCGTCGGCCCGCCTGGACCGTCTGGCCACGGCCACCTTCACCGAGCCCATGGAGGGCTACGTGCAGCGCATGCTGTGGCTGGCGGCGGCCGAGGGCCGGATCCCGGAGTCCCACGCCCACGACCCATACGGCCCGTCCCTGCCGGAGCAGGAACGGGCCGCGGTGGCGAGGGCGGGGGGTTACCTCGCCATGTAGGCGTCGGCGACGGTCTGCGTGACGGCGCTGCCGTCCTTGCCCTTCGCCTCGGCCTTGATCGTGATGCTGCCGGCGGGGTTGACCGCCAGGACCTTGAAGGAGCCGCCCGGCGCCGGGAGGACCACGGCCGGCGTCCAGTGGGCGCCCTTGTCGGCGGAGGTCCAGACCCGCAGCGCGGACGCGCCGCCCTCGGTCTTGACGGTGAACGCGAACGGCCGGCCGGCCGCCACGGTGTCGTTGCCCGGCAGGTTGAGCTCGTACCGGAGCTGGATCAGCGGCAGCCGCGCGCACGGCTGCTTGTCACCGAAGAGCAGGCCGTCCAGGCACTGGTACGGGGCGCTGTCCTTGGCCGGGCGGGCGGATCGGAACGTCCAGGTGGACTCGACGCTGGTGCCCGCGTGCTTGCCGGTGAACCCGTCCTTCCACACATTGGTCAGCCGGTACGTGCCCGACCCGGCCGGCACGCCGTAGTAGGGCAGGCCGATCTCGTCGTACTGGGGCTGCACCTCCGTCTCGCCGCTGAACAGGTGGGTCTGCTCGTCGCCCGGCGCCCCTACATAGGTGTGGCTGGGGTCGGAGGCGTCGGTGTAGTAGCCCAGGCCGAACGGCACGAGCGCGCGCACCCGCATCCGGTCGCCCTGGCGGCAGCCGTCGCAGAAGATCCCCGGATCGACCCAGTCCGGCCGGTCCGGCCCGGTGGTGATCTGGGTGGGCATGAGGGCTTCGTTCCACTCCTCCCGCTCCTGGGTGGCGCGGGTGAACCCCCGTTCGGACATGGCCAGGCGAGTGGTGTCCGTGGCGGGGTCGCGGAACTGGTAGCCGCGCTGCCACAGCACCTCGCTGCCGGTCGTGTTGTAGTACTCGGTCCGGGTCACGGGCGCGTTGAAGAGGTGCGAGCCGCGGACGCTGAGCGGCTGGACGGGGATGTAGGTGTGGTCGACCTCGTTGAAGTTCGGGTACGGACCCCACCTTCCGGCCTGCATGGGGAACTGGGCGTGGTAGGTGGTGTCGATCGCGGTCAGGTCGCGGGCCTTCGGGGCGAAGGTCAGGCGGCCGGCGGTGGCGCCCTTCACGTAGTAGGCAAGCTTGTACTCGAACGGGCTGGTCGGCTGGACGGTCAGCTTCCCGGCCGGGTACGGCTTGCGGGCCATGGCCTTGCCGAGGGCGTCGGCTTCGGCGCTGTCGAGCCACAGGAGGGGCAGCTTGTTCTGGTCGAGGTAGGCGTCGGCGCTGAGGATCCAGGCGAATCGGTCGTTGGTGATCACACCCGCGGCCCCGCCCTTGATCGCCGTCTCCATGTCGGTCAGGAGGAGCTGCAAGGAGTTCCTGGCGGGGAGATAGACCAGCTTGCCGCGTATGTCCGCGCCGATGGTGGTCAGGCTCAGCCGCTGGTCGGCGGCGAACTTGGGCACCAGGGCGTCGTGCTCACTGACGTAGCGCGGATGCAGCGACAGGCCCGGCACGCTCAGCGAGACCTCCGGCGCCCGGCGGATCTGGTCGAACACGAACGTGAAGGTGCCCACGGTCGGCTTGGACGTGACCGGTGTGACCCAGTAGTTTCCGGTGATGGCCGGTTCGTAGCTCAGCAGCGAGGCGCCGGCGTACATCCGCCCCGAGGCGGTCGTGCGGACGTTCATCGTGTTCAGGAACACCGGCTCCGACTCGCGCGGCGTGCTGATCCGCAACTGCTCGGTCTTCGTCGCGTCCAGGGTGATCGTGGTCTCGCCGGTGAGCTTGGTCTCGGGGGCGATCAGCAGGCCGTACTGGAGCTGGCGGGCCGGCATGGTGTACCACCACGGCTGGGTGCTGATGGAGTAGACGCCGCCGTGGGCGAGCTTCACGTCCACCTGCACCGTGCCGGGCACGTCGGTGGTCCGCCAGTTCTCGGTGACCACGGTGAGCGGCTCGCCGGCCAGGAGCGGATCGGTGTCGCTGACCCTGATCACGGCCAGCGGTCCGGGGTTCAGCCTCGCCCACTCGGGCTTGCCGACGAGCTTGACGTGCACCGTGTCCATCTGGGCCTGCTTACGGAAGGCGATGGGCGCCGTCAGCCGGTCGGTCCCGGCCGTCGCCGTCAGCCGGCCCTCGTACCAGCCGGGCTCGCCGAGCTTGGGCTCGATGGTGAGGTCCGCCGAGGCGGTGCCGCCCGCGGGCACGGTCAGCGACGACGGCGTGATCGAGGCCATCCCGGCGGGCGCCTGCGCCTCGCCGCGCGCCAGTGCCAGCGACAGGGACAGCGTGACGGGGTCCTTGCCGGTGTTGCGGTAGGTCACCTTCTTGGTGAGCGTCTGGCCGGTGTAGGGGTCGGTGAACCCGGCCGACACCGCCGACAGGTCGTCGAAGACCTGCTGGGTGACAGCCCGGCCGATGTCCAGCCGACCGGCGCCCTGGTCGTACGGCGAGGTGGCGTCAAGGGGCTGCGCGGTGCCCACCAGGCCGGTCTTGAGCTGGTCGGGCGTCCAGTCGGGATGCTGGGCGGCCAGGATGCCCGCCGCGGCGGCCACGTGCGGCGTGGCCATCGAGGTGCCGGACGCCGCCGTGTAGTTGTCGTCGATCGGGCCGCCGCCCGGGACGCTGCTGCCCTCGCCGAGCGAGGTCCCGGCCGCGCGGGCCGCGATGATGTTCACGCCGGGCGCGGTGATCTCCGGCTTGATCGCGAAGTCGTCGCTCAGGCGCGGGCCGCGGCTGGAGAACGACGCGATCTTGTCGGCGGAGTCGACCGCCCCGACCGTGAGGGCGGAGGTCGCCGCGCCGGGCGCGGCCACGGTGAACCGGTCAGGGCCCGAGTTGCCCGCCGCGACCACGAACAGCGTGCCGTACTCGGCGGTCAGGTCGTTGGCCGCCTGGCTCAGCGGATCGGTGCCGTCGGTCGCGCCGTTGCTGCCCAGGCTCATGTTGACCACCCGGGCGTGCTCGGTGGCCGCCTGCCACTCCATCGCCGCGATGATCTCGGAGTTGTTGCCGCTGCCGGTGTCGTCCAGCGCCTTGGCGATGGTCAGCCGGGCACCGGGCGCGACGCCCTTGTAGCGGCCGTTGGACGCGGCGCCGCTGCCCGCGATGATGCCCGCCACGTGGGTGCCGTGGCCGAACTTGTCGGAGACGTTGGCCGGGTCGCCGCCGCCGGGCCTGCCCGCCGGGACGAAGCTGCGCGCCTCGGCGATCCTGCCCTGAAGGTCGGGGTGCTGGGCGTCGATGCCGGTGTCGATGATGCCGACCGTGGCGCCGGTGCCGTCGAACCCTGCGGCCCACGCCTTCGGCGCGCCGATCTGCGGGTTGCTGACGTCGTCGAGCGCCTTGGCCTTGCCGTCGAGCCACACCTTGCGCAGGCCGTTCTCGAGGGCGGGGGCCGCCTTCGCCTTGGCCTCCGACGGGGTCGTCTCCCCGGTCACGGACTGCCAGAACGTTCGGGCCTGCTTCTTGTCGACCTTCAGCGCGGCGCCGTCGATGCTCTTCAGGACCAGCGCTTCCGCGCCGCCCTTCAGCGCCCGGGCCTTGCCCGCGACGTCGCCGGACTTCACCTGCGGCTGGTACTGGACGATGAGGGGCAGCCGATCGGCCTTGGCGTCGCCGTACCCGTTGACGGCCAAGTAGTCGACGTTGAACAGCTCCTTGTCCAGCAGGCCGCTGCTGACGTAAGGCCCGGCGTCAGCGGGGATCACGTAGTAGCCGTGATCGTCCTGCTGGGCCTGGTAGTTCGTCGCCTCATGGCCGTCGCGGGGGTCCACGACGACCGCCGCGCGGCCCGCGGCGTCCTTGGAGTAGGTGACGGTGTCCCCGGTGACCAGGGTGATCTTGACGGGCGCCGTACCCCGCGCCTTGACGGCGGCGGGCGCGTTGGCGGACCCGTTGGCGGGCGCCTCAGCGGGTGCGGCGGCGGGCGCGGCGGTGGCCGGTTCGGCTACGGCGACCAGCGGCACCGCCAGCGCGAACGCGAGTAAGGCCCCGAGACCGCGGCGCCGGGGGGTGGACAGCATGCGCACGGCACTCTCCTGTGCGGTGGAGATCGTTTCCTCGCTGACCTAATCTGGGATTCAGTCAGGGCACAAGTACGCCGGAGGGGCCAAAACCCGCCAGGTGGCGGTATCCCGCCATCGGTCAGAAGGGTGCCGCCATGCTCGAAGCCATCGGCCTGTCACCGGCCGAGAGCCGCCTGTACACGATGCTCGTCGAGAATCCGCGGTCATCGGCCGCCGAGCTCGCCACGCACTGCGGGGTGTCGACGCCGCTGGCCGCGCGCACGCTCGCCGGATTCGCCAGGCGCGGGCTGGCCAGCCGGCTGCCCGGCCGCCGCGCCCGGTACGTGGCGGTCGCGCCGGACATCGCCATCCGGCCGATGCTCAGCCGCCAGGAGGAGGAGCTGCACCAGGTACGGACGGCCATCCACGAGCTCACGACGTCGTTCCAGCGGGCCTCGCGCTACGCGGCGCATCCGGCCGAGCAGGTGGAGGTGGTCATGGGCACCGACAACATCATCAGCCGGGCGTACGCGCTGCAGGAGAGCGCGCAGAGCATGTTCCGCAACATCGACAAGCCCCCGTACGTCATGCCGGACCTGTCGGGCAATACGGAGCGCGAGCTGCGGATGCTCCAGGCGGGGGTCGACTACCGCAGCGTCTACGACCTGGAGGCGCTGGCGATGCCGGGCCGGCTGGAGTTGATCCAGGCCGCGGCGGCGCGCGGGGAGAAGGTGCGCGTGGTGGCGGACGCGTCGGTGAAGATGTGGATCGCCGACGACGCGCTGGCGCTGATCCCCATCCGCAGCGGGGCGTACTCGATCGACGCGGCGTTCATCCTGCACCACTCGGCGCTGCTGGACGCGCTGATCGCGCTGTTCGAGCGGGAGTGGCTGCGCGGCTTCCCGTTACGCGCGGCGCCCCGGCCGCCCGCCGACGGTCCGGACGAGCTGGCCAGGGACCTGCTGGCGCTGATGGCCGGGGGACTGACCGACGAGGGCATCGCGCGGGCGCTCGGGCTCGGGCTGCGTACCGTGCAGCGCCGCATCCACGACCTCATGCAGGACCTCAACGCCATCACCCGCTTTCAGGCGGGGATGGCGGCGAGGGAGCGTGGGTGGATCTGACGGTTTCAGCGCTTGTTCTGACGGCTCAGCGGCGGCCTGAGATGGCGATGCGGACCAGGTCGCGGCCGCGCACGCCGTACAGGGCCTTGCCGGAGGGGTCCAGGGCCAGCTTGGGCTCGCCGCCGAACCACTGACCGGCCAAGCCCTCGACGATCGTCTTCGCCGTGAACGTGACCAGGTCCAGCTTGTACACCTTGTCGCCGTCGGTGCAGTAGGCGACGCGGCCGGTGACGAACAGCTCGCCGCCCTTGGCGCCCACCTTCAGCGTCCTGGTGACCTTCTTGCGGATCAGGTCGAACTCGAACACCTCACCCGTGCTCGCCATGCCGTACAGGGTGATCGGGCCCAGCGCGAGGGAGGAGATGTACCGCGCGCCCGCGATCGGCTCGATCTGCCACAGCAGCTTCCGCTTGACCAGGTCGAACGCGGCCAGCCTCGCGCTGGTGGTGACGGGTGGCATCCCGAGGCCCTCTTGGGTGGTGGTGCCGAGGTAGGCGGTGCCGAGTCGGGTGGCGACGGAGTAGACGGTCTGCCGCTCGACGGCGGGACGATAGGTCTCGTACGTGCCGGTACGCGGTGAGTAGAGGGACAACGCGCCGTTCATGTGGCCGGGCTCCGGCTGCGTGGGCATCACGACCAGGCCCGTGCGCGCGTCGTAGGCCAGGTCGCGCGGCCGGTCCTGCTGGTTGCCGGTACGGGCCAGCAGCTTCGGCTCCGCGTCGCCCGGCCGGTAGGAGTAGAGCGCGGCCTGGGTGTAGACGCCGAGGTACGTGGTGCCGCCGACGGTCAGCAGCGTCTTCGGCTCGCCCGAGATGCCCAGCCTGCTCACCTTGCCCGTGGCCAGGTCATGGATGTCAGCGCCGCCTTTGCCGCCCACGTAGACGCGGCGGCCGTCGGAGTGGACCGACATCGGCTCCTCCGGCGCCGCCTTGAGCCCGCGCTGCACCAGGTTGAGGTAGTCGAGGGTGCCCGTCGCCGGGTCGTACACGAAGACCGCGCTGTCCTGGATGCCGTAGACGCGCCCCTCGTGGGCCAGCAGCCGGTGCGTGAGCGCCTCGAAGTACGGCACGCCGAGCACTTCCAGCTTGCCCGTGGCCAGTTCGTAGCGGTAGAAGGTGCCCGAGGGGCGGCCGGAGAAGTAGACGTGGCCGTCGTGGATCAGCACCGCGACGACGTACTTCTCGCCCGGGGCCGTGGCCTTGACCAGCTTGTAGTCGCCCGGCGCGGCCTTGTCGAGGACGACCAGCTCGGCGAGGGAGTTCATGCCGCCCGCGAGGTGCGTGTCGGAGATGTTCATGCTCGACACCCAGTCGCGGTCGGCCAGGGCGGCCGGGAGCAGCTCCCGCTTCTCGCCGGTCGCCCGGTCGATCGCGATGAGGTGGGCGTGGGAGCCGACGCCCGCGTAGACGTACTTGTCGTCGGCCTGGATGCTGCGCACGTACGCCTCGCCCGGGGCGGGCTGGCCCAGGTCGCGGCTGGTGCCCGTGGCCGGGTCGTACTCCCAGACGCGGCCCGGCTCCGACGTGCCCATGTAGACCTTGCCGTCGGGGGAGGAGGCCATGGTCCAGATGTAGTGGTCGGGATATTCGGCGACCTTCGTCACCTGTCCCGCGACGGTGTCGATGCGGTAGAGGTCGGAACGGGCGTGCGTGCCCACATAGACGTCGGTGCCCACCCGGCACATCGCCCAGACGCCCACGCCGGTGGGGATGTCGAAATGGGTGGTGACCGCATCCTTGGCCAGGTCGTAGGCGCCCACCACGTTGGGAGACAGGCCGCGGGAGCCCACGTACAGGACGCCGCCGACGAACTCGCCGTTGCCCAGCGGGCTGGCGACGCTCGCGGGCCCGAGGCCGGTGACGGTGCCCTCGGGCTCGCGGCCGCTGTTGGTCTCCTCGCCGGACCTGGCTTCGGCGGCCTTGGCCTGGATGACCGGTACGGCGGTGAGGGAGGCGGCCGCGGCGGCCGCTCGCAGGAAACGACGACGGGGGATCATGTGCGGCTCCCTTGGTGAAGTTGCGCCGCACGCTATAACGGACCGGGCCGTAATGTCCAGATCGCGTTATGCGGTCTCCAGGCCGAACAGTTCCGCCGCGTTGCGCCACGCGATCCGCTCGGCCGTCTCGCCCGTGAGGTTCGCCGCGGCGACCGAGCCGAAGGCCGACGACGGGTCGATCAGCGTCGCGTCGGTGCCGAACAGCAGTTGCCGCGCGTCCACGTTCGCCGCCACCTCGGCGATGCGGCCCGCCGGGGCGTGGGACCAGCAGGGCTCCAGGTAGAGGCGGTCGCAGGCGCGGGCCGCCTCGATCGCGTACCGGAACCCGTCGGCGCCCATGTGCCCGGCGATCACCCGGAGCCCCGGCGTGTCGAGGCAGACCTGGGCCAGGTCCAGCACCGAGGGGCCCCAGGTGTGGACCAGCGCCGGGCAGCCCGCCGAGGCGACCAGTTCGAGGGCGGCGCGCAACTGGGGCGAGGTGGCGGGCGAGCCCGTGTAGTCGGTGTGGATCTTGACACCGACGAACCGGCCGGTCGGCAGGTATTCGGCCAGGTCCCGAACCGCCTCCTGAAGCCTGCGCGGGTTGATGGTGACATAGCCGTACAACCGACCGCTGTTTTCCTGGTCGTTCAGGGCCGTGGCCAGGGCGCGGTTGCCTGCCGGGGCGTCGTAGATGACCGCCTCGGTGGACGACACGATGGCTTGGTCGATGCCGTAGCGGTCCATGGTGGCGAGGGTCGCCCCGGCCACGTCCATGGTGAAGAACCAGGGACCCCAGTGGGCGTGCACATCGATGATCATCCGAGTAGCCTCCTGGCGTTGCCGCCCGCGACGGCGGCCACCTCGTCGGGCTTCAGGCCGCTGGTCGCCAGCCTGAGCAGCGGGACAAGGGGTTCGTAGTGGGGGGTCCGCGAGCCGTACAGCAGTCGCTCGGCGCCGATCTCCGCGGCGACCGTCTCCAGCGCGTCGGGGGAGTTGAGCAGGCGGGTGGAGGTGTGGAAGCCGGGCTCGTCGGCGGCGGCCACCAGGAAGTCGCCCAGGTGGTAGAAGTGCGTGTCGAGGAAGACCACCCTGGCCTCCAGCCCGGCGAACGGCTGCCAGAACCTGCGTACGTCGCCACCGGTCAGGACCGTCATATCCAGCCGCGCCGCCCGCCGGGCGACATGCCGGACCGACGGGAAACCGGCCTCCACGCCCTGCTCGTCCGGAAACAGCCGGACCGCCCGGACGCCCGCGGCCGCGAGACGGTCCATCTCGCGCCCCGCACCCACGGGATCCCGCAGATCCACCACCCCGACCGGCACGAACCCCACCGGCGCGCCTCCACCGGATGCCGTCAGGTCATCGGGCGCGGCCAGGGCGAGGGTCGCGTCGTTGCCCGAGCGTACGTCGAAGAGCGCCGCCCGCAGACTCGCCACCGCCCCCGCCCGGATCCGGTGCGCCGCCAGCATCGCCCGTACGGTAGCCGGAGTCCCGGGTGGCCCGTCGCGGTCCGGGTAGGCGCCCACGAGCACGTCGACGTCCAGGGCCACCTCCAGCCCACCGATCAGCTCCCAAGCGTCGAACGCCATACCGGCCTTGTCCCTAATCGCCATGCGGCCAATCATGCCATTGACGAACGGCGCGCATAAGATTACGGTCGGGGCCATAATTGCTCAGAAATGAACGCGAGGCCCACATGCTCCGCTCGCTCATGGTCGTCGTGGCCGGCCTGTTACCCGCCCTCCTCACAGCCCCCACCGCCGAAGCCGCTGCCGTCGCCGATTGTGCGAGCCCGGCGGTGGAGACGTTCGGGCCGGCGTCGGTCACCGGCGCGATCGTCGGCGCCGTCGTCCACGAAGGACACGCCTACGTCGTCGAACGTGGACCCAAGCCGCCCGTGCTGGCGGAGATCGACCTGGCCACCCGCAAGGTCGTCAGAAGCGTCACGCTCCCCGACGGCCCGGCCGCGGGTGAGGCGGAGGGCGGCTGGGCCACCGCCGTGTCCGGCGGCAAGATCTATGTCGGCACGTACCCGGTCCCCGACCTCTACAGCTTCGACCCGGCGACGGGTGAGGTGAAGCGCCTGTACTCGTTCGGGAAGAACGGCGGCTTCGTCTGGAGCCTGACCGCGGCGCCCGACGGCACTCTCTACGCGGGGACGTACCCGGACGGCAAGGTCTGGGAGTACGTCCCCAGCACCGGCGCGGTCCGGAACTTCGGCGTACTGGCGCCCGGTGAGCGTTACGTCAGGGCCATCGCCGCGGACGCCGACCACGTCTACGCCGGCCTGCTCGACAAGGCCCAGCTCATGTCGATCGATCGGGCAACCGGCACGGCCACGCGGCTCGCCACCGGCCCCACGGGATTCGGCGCCGTCGTGGAGCACGGCGACCGCGTGTACGCGGGCAGCGGCGGGACCCTCATCGACGTGCGTAAGGACGGCACCGACCTTCGGCAGCCCGCCCTGGCGGAGGGCAGCCTCGACATGCTCACGGTGGTCGCCGACGGCACGCTCTACGCCACCACCCGCCCGGACGGCGCCGTCTACCGCTACCGGACCGGCGACGCCGCGTTCACGAAGATCGCCGACCCGCCGTCCCCCGGTGACGAGACCAGGCGGCTGCAACTGCTCGACGACAACACCCTGTTCGGCGTCTCGGGCAGCGGCGGCATGTGGTGGCTCGACCTGCGTACGGGCAAGTCGGAGTTCGTGGACCTGGTCGAGGCCGGCATACCCGCCGGCGCCGAACGGCCGCAGAGCATGCTGCTCGTGCCCAACCGCGCCCTCTACATCGGCGGGCACTTCTCGATGGAGGTCCGCGACCTGCGTACGGGCGCCAAGCGCAGGTTCCGTCTGCCCGGCGAGCCCAAGGACCTGGTGCGGCGCGGCAACAAGATCTACGCGGCGATGTACCCCAGCGGGCAGATCCTCTCCATCGACATCCGCACCGACCAGGTGCGCGGGCTCGGCTACCTGGGCCACGACCAGCAGCGGCCATGGGACATCGAGTACGACCCGCTGACCGACAAGCTCCTGGTGGCCTCCGCGCCGCTCGGCGCCAAGCTGTCGGGCGCCCTGTCCGTGGTCGACCCGGACACCGGCAAGATGGACGTCTACGTGGACGTCATCCCCGGCCAGAGCCTGATGAGCCTCTCGCTGGGCCTCGGCGTCGTCTACCTGGGCGGCGACGTGCTCGGCGGCGGCGGCACTCCGCCGGTCAAGACCTCGGCGTCCGTGGCCGCCTTCGACCTGAGGAAGCGCAAGGTGCTCTGGCAGGTCGATCCGGTCGCCAATTTCCGTACGTTCCAGGACATCAAGGTGCACCACGGGCTCTTGTACGGGGTGTACAAGCGCGACTCGGGAGCCTGGATCGCGCTGGACCTGGCCACCAAGAAGGTGGTCAGCCAGGGCAAGCTCGCCGGCTACGGAGAGCTGACCGTGCATCGGGGCAAGGTGTTCGTGTCCACCTTCTTTGGGGGCGGCAACGCCTACGAACTGGGCACCGAAGCCAAGCTGCTGGCCACCGGCCTGGGTGACGAGTGGTACACCAACCCCCAGCTCCACTTCGAGCCCGGCAGCTGGCGTGCCTGGGCCCTGGTGGGCCGGAACCTGGCCAGGATCAGGCTCGACCCCGCCTGCCCGCCCTTGACCATCCCGGCGACCGCTGGCTAGATTTCGGTCTGTGCCGAAATCAGTGATCGATGCCCACCGGCTGATCGGTCCCGTACCGTTCGACGACCTGCCGTCGGACCCCGGGCCCGAGATGGACCGGCTGGGCATCGACCGGGCCTGTGTGACCCACACGCTCAGCCTCTACTCGGACGCACAGGCGGGCAACGAGGCCCTCCTGCGGCTGGACGACCCCCGGCTCATCCCGGTGCCCGTCGTGGTACCCGGCGTGACGGGGGCGTCCGCGCCGGCCGAACTGCACGAGGTGCTGGGGTGGAACGTCCGCATGATCAGGCTCTGTCCCGAACGCCACCGCTTCGACCTCACCGGCCCGATCGCCCTGCGCTGGCTGGCCGCGCTCGGCCTGCCTGTCGCGATCGACCTTGAGGAGACGTCGCCCGCCCAGCTCCGCACGCTGATGGAGCGACTGCCAGAGCAGCGCGTCCTCCTGCTCAACCCGGGCTACCGCCGCCTGCGCGCGGTGGCCGAACTGATGGCGGAGACCCGCCGCCTCTGGCTGGAGATCGGCACCGTCAACACCCAGGGCGGCGTCGAATGGCTCGCCCACCGATTCGGGGCGGACCGGCTGATCTTCGGCACGGGCGCGCCGATCGCCGACGACTGCGGCCCCCGCTTCCTCCTCGACCACCTCGACCTGGAGCCGTCCGCCGTCGACCTGATCGCCGCCGGCTCCCTGAGCGAGCTGATGTGACCCTTCCTCCTGAGCGGGCTGATGTGGTCCTCGACGCGCACGGTCATGTCGGCGGCTGGCCCGACTTCCTCATCCCCGATCCGTCCGCGGCGGGCCTGGTGGCCACGATGGACCGGATCGGCGTCACCGCGATGGGCATCAGCCACCTGCTCGCCGTCGGCCCGGACGCCGTACGCGGCAACCGGCTGGCCGCCGAGATCGCCGAACGCTTCCCCGGCCGGTTCGGCGTCTGGCAGGTCTACAACCCGCACCACCGCACACCCCTGACGCTGGAAGGCGTGTGGGGCGTGAAGCTGCATCCCGACGTACACCAGTGCCGTCTGGACGACCCGCTCTACGAGCCGGTGTGGGAGCTCGGCCTGCCCGTTCTTGCCCACGCCCAGACCGATTCGCCGTGGAGCGATCCCGCCCAGTTCGCCGCCATCGCCGCCCGCCATCCGGCGATGCCGCTGCTCATGGGGCACACCGGGCTCTGGGCGTACGGCTTCGCCCGCGCCGCCCGGCTGGCGGCCGACCACCCGAACCTCTACCTGGAGATCTGCGGCTCCAAGATGACCGGCCGCTGGATCGCCCGGCTCGTCGACATGATCGGGGCGGACCGGGTGGTGTTCGGGTCGGACGCCTGTTTCCTGGACCTGCGCACCGGTTTCGGCCGCATCGCCCGCGCCCCGCTCACTGACAGGGACCGCGCCCTCGTACAGGGCGCCAACCTCGCCCGCCTCCTCGCTCCACCCATCTGACCTCAACCCGCCAGCCCTCCTTGACGCTCCCAAACTGCTCCAAGTCACTTCGAAAGGGACGCTCCCCGTGACACTCGCCCTCCACGGTGGTACGCCGGTCCGCTCGGCGCCCTGGCCCGCGTGGCCGCCGCCGCTCGACCCGGCCCAGCGCGCTCTCGTCACCGAGGTCCTGGAGAGCGGCCAGTGGGGCGCCACCCAGGGCGGCTCCACGGTCGCGGACCTGACCGCCGCGTTCGCCCACAGGTCCGGCGTGCCGTACGGCGTGGCGGTCGGGAACGCGACACTGGGCCTGTTCGCCGCGCTGAGAGGTCTGGGCGTGGGACGGGGCGACGAGGTGATCGTTCCGGCCTACACCTTCGTCGCCTCGGCCACGGCGGTGCTCCTGGCCGGTGCCACGCCCGTGATCGTCGACGTGAACCCGGTGGACCTGCACCTGTCACCAGAGGCCGTCGAAGCGGCGCTGACGGACAAAACGGCCGCCATCATGCCCGTCCACCTGGCAGGCAGCCCCGCCGACATGGACCCGCACAACGCGCTGGCGGCCCGCCACGGCCTGGTCGTGGTCGAGGACACCGCCCAGGCGCACGGCGCGACCTACAAGGACCGCCCGGTCGGCGGCCTGGGCGACGCCGGGGTGTACAGCTTCCAGGCGAGCAAGGCCCTGACGGCGGGCGAGGGTGGCCTGATCGTCTGCCGCGACGAGTCCGCGTACGAGGCGATCTGGTCGGTCTGCAACCTCGGCCGCAGACTCGGCGGTCAGTGGTACGGCCACCCGTCGGTCGGCTGGAACCTCCGGCTCACCGAGATCCAGGCCGCCCTCCTGCTGCCCTGGCTCGACCGCCTCGACGCCGAGATCGACCGCCGCGAGGCCTTCTGCGCCGCCGTCGAACGCGAACTGACCGCCGGGCGAGGTGCGGCGCACAGCGGTGAATCGGTGGTTGCGGGTTCGGTGAATGTGGTTCCGCGGCCGCCTGGTACCACCCGGGACTCTCGGCACCTGCTCATGCTCCGCTTCCACGAGCCGGTGGACCGGGAGTTCCTGCTGGCCGCGATGGCCGCCGAGGGGGTGCCGCTCGAAGGCGGGTACCCGCCGCTCGGGACGATGGCGGCGCTCACCCGGGAGGGTGCTCGGGCGGAGCCGTGCCCGGCCGCCGAGGCGGCGGCTCGGGAGGTGGTCTGGGTCCGGCAGTCGATGCTCATGGACGATCCCCGCCACGCCACCCACCTGACCGAGGCCCTGGCCAAGGTACTGGCCGCCATGCCGCGACACGGATCTACTTTGTAAAGGCGCGCCGCCGCGACTATGGCACCATGCACTGCATGGGACCGTCACGGATCCTCGCCGTACGACACGGCGAAAGCGAGGCGAACGCCGCCTACCGGGAGGCGGGCGACACGCCGCTCGTCTACGAGCGCGGCGATGACGAGGTGACCCTGACGGCCCTGGGGCGGCGGCAGGCCGGGGCGCTCGGGCAGTTGCTGGGGGCGCTGCCGGAGGAGGAGGCGCCCGAGGTCGTGTGGTGCTCGCCCTACACGCGTGCGCTCGACACCTGGGCGAGCGCCTCCGAGGTGTGGCGGACGTTGCCGGTCACGACGGACGAGCGGCTCAGGGATCGGGAGCGGGGGATGCTCGCTCTGTACAACGAGGCGGAGATCGGGCGGCGCCATCCCGAGGAGCTGGCGCGCCAGCGGGCGGCGGGGGACTACGACTATCGGCCGCCGGGCGGTGAGTCGGTGGGTGATGTGGCGGTCCGGGTACGGGCGGCGGTCGGTGACCTGGGCGCCGGGGCCGAGGGGCGGCGGGTGCTGATCGTCGCGCACGACACGGTGGTGCTGGCCCTGCGGCATGTGATCGCCGAGACGCCCGACGCCGACCTGGCCGCCATGGATGAGTTCGCGCCGGTGCTCAACGCCTCCGTCTCGACGTGGGAGGCGCTGGACGGCCGTCTTGAGCTGCTGTCCTTCAATGACGTCGACCACTTGCGGTCCTTATAGCGACCTCAACCACTCTTGATGAGATCGGCCCGACCCCGCGTGTCGTCGGCGTCGAACCAGGCCTGCTCCGTGGCGAACCACACGCGCCACCTCGGCTCAAGCTCCGGCCCGTCGCGCTCGAGCACCCGGCGCAGCCGCACCTCTTCGGGGGCCTCCACCCAGATGGTGAACGCCAGCAGGTGGGCCGCCGATCTGCGGGCCGTGCCCACGCCTTCGATGATCAGGACCGGCGCGGCAGGAACCGTGATCAGGTCGGTGTACTCGCCGCGTACCCAGTCATAACGGCGGAACGCGCCCGGGAGTCCGCGCTGGAGCGGGCGGAGCACCTGCGTGTCGAGGGCGTCGAACCAGCCGCCGGGGCCCTCGTCCCACGGGACCGGGAAGTCGTCGCTGTGCACCACCTGGCAGCCGAGTTCGGCGGCCAGTTCGCCGGCGAACGTGGTCTTGCCCGACCCGGCGGGGCCGTCGACGGCGACCAGCCGGACCGGCCCGCACGACGGATCGAGCGCCTGGATGCGGCGGGCGGGCGATTTCACGGCTCCCAGGGTAGGTGAAGGAGACACGGAGCCTGAAAGACTACTCTTTCGCCACGAACGCAATTCTGGAGGCTGGCCTTGCTCGGACCCCTTGGTGACATCGTGGTGCTGGATCTGTCCAGGGCCTTGGCGGGCCCGCACGCGGCTCAGATGCTCGGCGATCTCGGCGCGCGGGTGATCAAGGTGGAGCATCCGGACGGAGGGGACGAGTCTCGAGGCTGGGGGCCGCCCTTCGTCGGGCCTGATCATGATATTTCCACCTATTTTCTGGCGGCGAACCGCAACAAGCAGTCCATCGCCATCGACCTGAAGTCCGCCGACGGCAAACAACTCGTCGAGCGCCTGGTACGCCAGAGCGACGTGCTCATCGAGAACTTCCGTACCGGCGTGCTCGACCGCCTCGGTTTCTCCGTCGAGCGGTTGCACGAGCTCAACCCGCGCCTGGTCATCCTGTCGATCACCGGCTTCGGCCATGACGGGCCCGAGGGCGGCCGGCCGGGCTACGACCAGATCGCCCAGGGCGAGGCCGGCCTGATGTCGCTGACGGGCCCCTCGCGCGACGAGCCGTACCGCGTGGGCGCGTCCATCGCCGACCTGCTCGCGGGCATCCACGGCGCGTACGGCGTGACCGGCGCTCTGTACGAGCGCGAGCGGACCGGCAGGGGCCGGGTGGTGCGTACGTCGCTGCTGGCCGCCGTCACCGGTGTGCACTCCTACCACGGCACGGCGTGGACCGTGGGCGGCCAGGTGCCCGGCGCGAACGGCAACCACCACGCCTCGATCGCCCCCTACGGCGCCTTCCACTGCGCCGACGGGATGCTGCAGATCGCGGCGGCCAACGACGGCCAGTGGAAGAAGGTGGCCGCCCTACTGGGCATAGACCCAGATGTGGCTAAATATGCGACTAACAGGGAGCGATTCGCGCATCGGGATGAGTTGATCGCCGACATGGAGAAGGCTCTGGCCGCGCACGACCGTGGCCACTGGCTGGCCAGGCTCGGCGAGGCGGGAGTGCCCGCGGGCGCGATCCGCTCGATCGACGAGGTCTACTCCTGGGAGCAGACCCGCTCGCAGGGCCTGGTGATCGAGGTGGACCATCCCGTCCTCGGCCGCATCGAACTGCCGGGACCCCCACTGCGTTTCGAAGACGGCCCCGAGGTGGCGCACACCCCGCCGCCCGCCCTGGGCCAGGACGGCGACGCGGTGCTCAGCTGGCTGGAAGAGCGCGAGGGGTGATGCGAATCCGATGGCACCGGCGGGCGCTCTCGTGCGTCAACATTCCGACATCGCCGGTTAGTAGGGAGCCATGGTGAGCCGTCCGGACGCGCGCACACTGATCGAAACGGTCCTTGACGCGGGATCGTGGAAGTCGTGGGACGCGCCGCCCGCCGATCCGGTGGCGCCGGGCTCCTCCTATGCCGACGAGCTGGCCGCGGCCCGCGCCAAGTCCGGTTACGACGAGTCCGTCGTCACCGGTGAGGGCCTGCTCGACGGGCGCCGGGTGGCCGTGGTGGTCTCGGAGTTCTCGTTCATGGCCGGGTCGATCGGGGTGGCGGCGGCCGAGCGGGTCGTCGCCGCGGCCGAGCGGGCCACCCGTGAGCGGCTGCCGCTGCTGGCCGCGCCCGCCTCGGGCGGCACCCGGATGCAGGAGGGCGCGCTCGCGTTCGTGCAGATGGTGAAGATCACCGCCGCGGTGCAGGCGCATCGCGGGGCGGGCCTGCCGTTCGTGGTGTATTTGCGGCATCCGACGACCGGTGGGGTGTTCGCGTCCTGGGGCTCGCTCGGGCATGTCACGGCCGCGGAGCCGGGGGCGCTGATCGGATTCCTGGGGCCGCGGGTGTTCGAGTCGTTGCACGGTTATCCGTTCCCCGAAGGCGTACAGGTGGCGGAGAACCTGCACGAGCACGGGCTGGTCGACGCGGTGGTGTCGGCCGACGACGCGCGGGGGGTGGCGATCAGGGCGCTGTCCGTGCTGTGCGCCGAACGTAGCGGGCTGGTCGCCGGTGAGCCGCCAGAGGAGGACCTGCGGCCGGTGGAGGCGTGGGAGGCGATCACCCGCTCGCGCCGCGACGACCGTCCCGGCGCGCGCACGCTGCTCAAGCTGGCCGCCACCGACGTGACCCCGCTCACCGGCAACGGCGCGGGCGAGAACGAGCCGGGCCTGCTGCTGGCGCTCGCGCGGTTCGGCAGCGCGCCGGCCGTCGTGCTCGGCCAGGACCGGCGGCGAGCTGGGCCGCGCCCGGCGCCGGTCC
>NZ_JBEZDM010000057.1:0-51524 GCF_040648335.1 Nonomuraea sp. NPDC049158 | reverse complement strand
AACGCTCCCAGCTGGTGGAAGCTCCAGGAATGCAGCGTGACCCGCTGGGGCTTGCGAAGCCGTACCCGGTCCCGGATGCCCTGGAGGTCTTCCAGGGCGATCCCTTGGCCGGTGCGTTCTGCCTCGGTCACGAGCTGCTTGGCGATGACGTGATTGGTGTTGGCGGCGAACCGGGCCTCGGCCCGGCGGCGTTTCCTCAGCAGCCGTTTCGCGGACTTGGTCTTTTTGGCCTGCAACCGGCGGCGCAACTCGCGCCGGCGGTGCCGGACCGCGTTCAGCCCCTTGCCGCTGTGCCGGGCTCCGTCGCTGGTGGTGGCGATGTTGACGATGCCCAGATCCACCCCCAGGAAAGCCTCCGGGTCCTTGACGCGGGCATCAGGCAGGTCGCAGGTGGCGATCAGGAACCACATGCCGTCCCGGTAGAGCAGATCGGACTCGCCCTTGCGGTGTGCCGACAGGGTCTTGAGCTGTTCGGCGGAGGCGGTGAATCTCAGGTTCTTCAGTCTCCCGGCCACCGACCAGATCGACACCGTCCGCGCGTCGATCTGCCAGGACAGGCAGCGATCGTCGAACGGCTGGGCGGCCTCAGCGCGGAAGGCGATCGGCGTGGATTCGGCCCGTACCCGGCGGGCAGAGCCCACCTTGCCCAGGTTCCCGGCTCGGATGTTGGCATGCAGGGTGGCGTAGGCGTCGGCGACCTTCTTGATGACGTGCTGGGCGGCCAGCCCGTACCCGTCCTTGATCTGCGTGTAGGTGTGCTTACGCAGGTCATAGTTGCGAAACGTGCGCAGGGTGTGGGCTTGGCGGGAGACCTGGCAGGCGGCCGCGTTGACCGCGCGCAGGGTCGCCTCCAGCGCCGTCGCCTGCTCAGGCGTCGGCAGCAGCTTCACCTGCACCACCAGCCTCACAATCGAACACACTATCGCTCTGTCCATGTCGCCGCGAGGGGAACCCGATCCCGATATCCGCAGGGCCACGCACCGTCGTCCACAGCCTCCACGCCCATGTGGTCTTCATCTCCACATATCGGCGGAACGTGTTCACCGAGGAGATGCTGCGCCGCTGTGAAGCCATCATGATCGAGGTGTGCGACACCTTCGGCGCCGTCCTGGTCAAGTTCAACGGCGAACACGATCATGCCCACCTGCTGGTCCACTACCCGCCCAAAGTGGCCCTGTCGGTCCTGGTCAACTCCCTCAAGGGCGTCTCGGCCCGGCTCCTGCGCAAAGAGTCCGGCCCGCACATGCGCCAACATCTGTGGGGCGGGCACTTCTGGTCCCCGTCCTACTTCGCGCCTCCTGCGGCGGCGCCCCACCGTCGATCATCAAGGAGTACATCGACAACCAGAAACGGCCGGACTGATCCGCCCACACGACCGGCTGTCACGGCACCGCTCGGGCCTGGAGACCCTCCCGCGCTGTCGTTTCCCCCGGGCGTAAACGCCCGGGGTCCCACGCCAGATTCCGCTGAAGTGACTGCCCATGGGACAAGCCACCTCTGAGGTGGCTGCCCGTGGAACGAGGCCATCTCTGGGACGGCTTCCTGTGGAGAAAGCCACCCTTGTGGTAACTGCCCGTGCACGAGGCTGCCCCAAGACAGCTGCCCGGGGAAAGAGGCCAGGCCAGGCGAGGCGTTCCGAAAGCCGACCACGCACAGCGCCTTGAAGGCCGACCACACTCAGCGCCATGAGAGAAAAGCCGCCCAGCCTACAAACGAGTCAGCCGGACAGCCCACGCATCGCGCTGTAGAAGGCGTGGTGCCGGCCCAGTTCGCGTTCCACCGGCTCCACCACCATGGTCTCCGACACCGCGGCCACCCGTCGGCGCATCTCCCGTTCCAGGCGTTCGCGTTCCCTCGACGCCCCGAGCACGACGAAGTTGCGTGACGCGATGCCCGACAGCGCCCCCAACCCCAGTACGGAGGCCATCATCAGCCCCACCCAGGGCAGCGCGGCGCTGTCGCCGAGCAGTTGGAGGGAGGCGGGGAGCTGGCCGGGGACGGTCAGTCCCACCGCCAGCCAGGCGAGCCCGCCGATGAAGGCGCCGACCAGGAGGTACTGCCAGATCTTGAGTATCCGCCACCAGCCCGGCACCCGGTCGAGCTCGGGCGCGACCTCCGTGAGGTCCTCGGTCAGTACCTTGGGCAGCTGGCTGGAGCGGGAGCGGGCCGCGCGGTGCACCGCCGTACGCCACACCGGGTGCATCCCGACCGTCAGCCCGTCGGCGAGTGCCTGGACGGCGTTGGACACCTCGGCGGCCTGCGCGCTCACCGAGCCGGTCGTGATGCCGCGGATCTCGTCGCTGACATCCTCCAGGCGCAGTGACTTGAGCGGGTCCGGACGGAACTTGGCCAGCCAGCGCGGGTACGGCCAGCCCACCCAGCGGCTCGACCGCTCGGCGTAGACGTTCTCCATGGCCTCGCCCACGGCCGGAACGCCCACGGCGTCGCAGAGCGCGTCCGTCAGGCCGAGCCTGCGAGCCTCGTCGACCGACGCCGGGGCGGACAGGGCCTCGCCGACCGGCATGGTCTCGGTCAGGCGTCGCTCCAGCCTGCGCAGGTCGGCTTCGATCTTGTGGATGGCCGCCCGCCGCCGGCTGACCGCGCCCGAGATGACGCTCTTGAGGCTGTCGATGCCCCGGCCGCTGACCGCCGAGGTGGGCACCACGCTGGGATGTTCGACGCCTTCGCGGCGGAGCAGGTCGTTGAGGTCGATGACCAGCTCGGCGAGCTCCTCGGTGGACAGCTTGTCGGCCTGGTTGAGCGCGAACACGGTCATCGCGTCGTGCCCGGCCAGGTCGGTGACGTAGCGCCGGTGCGTGGAGGCGTCGGCGTACTTCTGCGGGTCGAGCACCCACACCACCAGGTCGGCCAGGCCGATGAGGCGATCGGCCTCGGTGTCGGTCAGCGCCCGGATCGAGTCGTGGTCGGGCAGGTCGAGCAGGATCAGCCCGTGGAGCTGGCTCTCACCCTTGTCCAGCGCGCTGGCGCGGGCGAAGCGGTGGCGCCACTGGATCTGCAGCCAGTCGAGCAGCGGCGCGGCGCCCTCCAGCCCCCACACGCAGGCGTGGGTACGGGCCGTGGTGGGCCTGCGTACGCCCGTGGGCGACAGCTCCAGCCCGGAGATCGCGTTGAACAGCGACGACTTACCGCTGCCGGTGCCACCCGCGAGGGCGACCACGGTGTGCTCCGACGACAGCTTGAGCCGGTCGCCGGCCCGCGTCAGCAGCGCGCTCGCCTCGGAGAGCACCTTCTGGTCGAGCCGGCCGGGGCCAAGCTCAACGATCTTGGTCAGGGCGGTCAGCCGCGGAGCCAGGCCCGGCCTGGTGGTGACGGCGGTCATCGAGCGACCTCGAGGTTGTACGTCGCCTGGTAGAGGCGGGTCGCGGTGGACTCGTCGGGTATCCCGGCCGAGTCGAGCGCTTGCACGTAACGCATGGATTCCTCGTCGAACAGCATGCCGATCCTGGCTCGCAGGTCACTGAGCGCCTTGGCGCCGATGCCGCGCAGCGACTCGGCGCCGAGCAGGGCATTGACCAGCCGGTGCGGCACGCCTTCGACGGTGCCGCCGCTGAACATCGCAACCATGAAGATCAACGATAGCGAGTCGGCGTCGAACGAGACGAACTTGGACACCGACCGCTTGGCCACACCTTCCGTGCGTACGAGCTCCGTGACGTGCTCCTGCCAGGCGGCGATGGCCCGGGTGGCATGCCGTACGAGCTCGTCGGAAGGTCGTTCGAGGCCCGCGCCGATCGTGCCGCCCAGCTCCGAGCGGTGCCGCCAGCGGGCGACCACCTCCTCGGCGGCGCGGTGGGCGGCGGCGACGATCACCGACTCCAGACCGGCGCGCAGCGCCGCGCGGAACGCCGTGACGCGCTCGGGCGCCTGCCTGCCCGACCTGCCCCGCTTGCGGAACTGGATCGTGCGCATGAGGTCGCCGGACCCGGCGAAGTCCTGCCAGCGGGCCAGCACCTCACCGTGGACGAGCATGCCGTTCCTGGTCGCCTTGTCGATCTCGGCGAGCGCGCTCATGTAGGCGGCCTCCACGTCCGCGCGCAGCTCGGTGCGGAACGCGACCTGCCCCTCCAGATGCCTGGCCAGGGCGGGGACGCGGGTGCGGAAGCTGTCGAGCACACCGTTGAGCGTCTCGTGTACGGCCTGCGCGCGACGGTCCTCGTCGACGGAGAGCTCGGCCAGCCAGAGGCGCAGATCGGTCATCTCATGATCGGGCAGCCGGCCGTCGACGACCTTCGTCTCGCCGATGACGAACCGGTCGACCTCGCCCAAGCCGTATTCGCTGAGCATCCGGCCAAAGTGCTTCAGTACGACCTCACGCGCCTTGGGCTGGACACGTGAGAGCACGATGGCCAGCCGGGCGCCGCGCTCCTTGGCCAGCCGCAGGAGGTTCCAGGCGGGGGCGTCGGCGTAGCGGGCGGCGGTGGTCACGAAGATCCACAGGTCCGCGGCGTCGAGCATGCGGTGGGCGATCTCGTGGTGCTCCTCGACGACCGAGTCGATGTCGGGGGTGTCGAGCAGCGCGACGCCCTGCGGCAGCTTCTCGGTCGCGACCACGACCAGGCTGCCGATGCCGTCCTCGGGTGACGGCTTGTCGATCCGCCGCATGCCGCCGAGCAGGTCGCCCTTGGTGAACCACTGGCGGTCGTCCGGGTGGCAGACCAGCACCGGGATGCCGGTGGTGGGCCGTCGTACGCCGGTGCGGGAGATGTTCTTCTCGGCGAGGGAGTTGACCAGCGTGGACTTGCCCGCGCCGGTCGAGCCCGCGACCACGATGAGGGCGGGCGCGGTGTTCGTCCGTACTCTCGGGAGCACGTAGTCCTTGAGCTGGGCGAGCAGGTCGGCACGGGCCTGCCTGGCCTCGGCCGCGCCCGGCAGGTCCAGACCGAACCGCAGGTCGGTCACGCTCTCGCGGAGCGCGTCGAGCGCCGCCGTCAGCGCGGCGACCATCTCGGGAGGCAGCGGCTCGACCCGCCGGACGGGGGGCCGCTCAACTGCGGCTTGCTCCGCGCCGACGGGCCGCGCAGGAGCTGCAGGTTCCACGGGCTCAGCGTGTACGGCCTGCGCATCCGAGACTTGTCCGGTCCGCGAGTCGTCCGAGCCCTGTTCGGCCTGCGGGTCCGGGAAGTGCCACGCGGACGGCTCCGGGCGGACAGCCGCCGGCCCCTCAGGCTCGTCATCGGCGAGGCGAAGGTCGTCATCCGCAGGCTCACCGCCCCCGGGATCGGACAACGCGGCCGACTCCATCAACTCGGCCCACGCCTCAGCCTCCGACAACGCCTCGGCATCGCCCGAGGGCTCCTCGTCGAAAGACGCCTCGGCGCCGCCAAGAGCCTCCTCGTCAGACAGCGCCTCAGGCTCGCCAGACGGCTGCTCATCGGACGGCACTTCAGGCTCATCCGACAACGCTTCAGGCTCATCAGAGGGCTGCTCGTCCGACGGCGCTTCGGGCTCGGCAGATGGCTGCTCGTCCGACAGCGCCTCAGGCTCGTCAGACGGCGCCTCAGGCTCATCAGAGGGCTTGTCGCCCTCGTCAGACGGCTCGTCGCCGGACGGCGACGCCCCGGAATCCGCCGGCTCGCCGGCCGAGGCCGAAGCCGGGACCGGGCCCTCCTCGTCAGCAGCGGATGCCGCCGGCGGCGCCGCGGACTCGTCCGTGAAGGCGCGGAAGCTCAACGTCTGCTCCCCAGGCGACTCCTGCCGCCCGTCATCCATGGCCGTGTTCACGGCAGACGCTCCGCTCTGACCATCTCGACCTCCTGGCCGACCCGTACGACGTCGCCGACGATGACGATCGCCGGCGGCCGTATACCAGCCGCGGACACGCGGTCGGCCACGCTGGAAAGTGGAGCCACAACCGCCCGCTGGGTCGGAAGAGTACCGTCCTGTACCACCATTACGGGAGTCTCCGGAGGGCGTCCATCTCTCAGGAGTGCCTCGGCCACTTTCGCCAGCCTCTCGACGGCCATCATGAGCACCAGCGTGCCCTGCGAACGGGCCAGCCCCGGCCAGTCGACGGTCGACCGGGCGTCGTCCGGCGCGACGTGCACGGAGATCACGTGAAACTCCTGGCTGACCCCGCGATGCGTCACCGGAACCCCGGCCGAGGCGGGCACCGCCACGGCGCTGGTGATGCCGGGAACCACGAGCACCGGGATGCCCGCCTGGGCGCAGGCGATCATCTCTTCGCCGCCGCGCCCGAACACGAACGGGTCGCCGCCCTTGAGCCGGACCACGAACTTGCCCTGCCTGGCCCGGTCGACGAGCAACTCGTTGATGGTCTCCTGCGACAGCGATCTGCCGTAGGGGACCTTGGCGGCGTCGATGAGCTCGACGTCGGGCGCCAGCTCGTCGAGCAGGGCGCGGGGCGCGAGCCGGTCGGCGACCACGACGTCGGCCTGCGCGAGGAGCTGCCGGCCGCGCACGGTGATCAGCCCGGGATCACCGGGGCCGCCGCCGACCAGGGCCACGCCGACGGGCTTGGTGCGGCTGCGGCGGGCGTCGACCGTGCCGTCGCGCAGCGCGCCCACGACCGCGTCCCTGATGCCGGCCGCCCTGCGCGGGTCGCCACCGGCGGTCACGGCCACGGTGATCTCGTCCACCCGACCGGAGGCGGGCGTCCAGGCGGCGGAGGCGTCCTTGTCGTCGGCTCGCACGCACCAGATCCGCTTGGCCTCGGCCTCGGCCGCGACGGCGGTGTTGACGGACTTGTCGTCGGTGCACGCCTGGACGAGCCAGGCTCCGTCGCAGTCGCCGACCTCGTAGGGGCGGGCGTGCCAGGTGACCCGGCCGGAGGCGATCAGGTCGTCGAGCGCGGGCGTGACACTCGTGGACACCACGGTGACCTCGGCGCCTGCCTCCAGCAGCGCGGGCACCCTGCGCTGCGCGACACGCCCGCCGCCCACGACGAGGACCCGGCGCCCGGAAAGCCGCAGGCCGAGGAGGTAGGGGCCCATGCTGGGGAATCTCCCGTTCGCGAAGCTTGGTGTGTTAAGAGGTAAACCTACCGGGTCTTACCGAGAGATTTATCGGCCGTCAAGAAGCGGCTGGTGAGGATCCCAGCGGGGCCCGCCATTATCGTCCTTCCGGCGTCTGGCCATCGCTGACAGCGCCTCAAGGATAACCCGGTTCCCGAGGAACGCGGTGATGTCCGCATGATCGTACGGCGGAGCCACCTCGACCACCTCCATACCGGCCACCGGCAGTTCGTAGCAGATCCGCCGGACCGAGTCGAGGAGCTGCCTGGCCGACAGCCCGCCCGGCTCGGGTGTGCCCGTGCCGGGTGCGTGACCGGGGTCGCAGACGTCGATGTCGACGGACAGGAAGATCTGGTCGCACTCGTCGAGCGCGATGCCGAAGGCCTCCGTCAGGCACTCTTCGAGCCCTCGGGTGACGATCTCGGTCATCTCGTACGAGCGCATGTTCTGCTCGGCCATCCAGCCGAGCGTCTCGGGACCCGGCCAGTAGCCGCGCAGCCCGATCTGCAGGAACCGGTCGCCGCGGATGGCGCCGGACTCGATGAGGCGGCGCATGGGCTGGCCGTGGCCGTACAGGTGGCCGAAGGCGATGTTGCCCGTGTCGGCGTGCGCGTCGAAGTGGATCATCGAGGTCCGGCCCGGCTCGTACGCCCTGGACGTGCCCCTGGCGTCGGGCAGCGCGACCGTGTGGTCACCGCCCAGGACCAGCGGCACGGCCCCGGAGGCGGCGACGCGGTGGACCGCGTCCTCGATGGCGGCCAGCGAGGACTCGACGTCGCCGGAGTAGCACTCGACGTCGCCCGCGTCGAGCACGCGCAGGTCCCGCAGCGCGTCGACGCGCAGGGCCAGGCTGGGCCTGGAGCCGTCGTGCGGCAGGTAGCAGGCCTGGCGCAGGGCCATCGGGCCGAACCTGGCCCCGGGACGGTTGGAGGTGCCGCCGTCGAACGGAGCCCCGATGATCACTACGTCGGCCCCCGCGTACGTCGCGGGGTCGCCGACATCGCACCGTTCGACACCGAGGAAGGTGACATCGGGCCCGTACATGGGGCCGTATCTCGACATGGCCCCATCATCACACGTGTTTTTCGGTCACTCCCGCCGAGTCGAAGGTGGCGACCTCGTGCATGACGCGTACGGCGGCGCAGACGAGCGGGTAGGCGAGCAGCCCGCCGGTGCCCTCCCCCAGCCGCAGCTCCAGGTCCACCATGGGGCGCAGGCCGAGGTGGCCGAGGGCGGCGGTGTGACCCACCTCGGCCGAGCGGTGCCCGGCGACGCAGTGGTCCAGCGCGGCGGGGTCGAGCGCCGCCGCCACGAGGGCGGCCGCTCCGGCGATGACCCCGTCGAGGATCAGCGGCACGCGGGCCGCGGCGCCACCGAGGATGAAGCCCACCAGCGCCGCGTGCTCGAACCCGCCCACGGCGGCCAGGGCCCGCAGGGCGTCGTTGGGCAGGGACATGACGGAGTTGACGCCGTTCACGCGCAGCGCCTCACGGATCACGCTCACCTTGCGGGCGTGCGTCTCGTCGTCGATCCCGGTCCCCCGGCCCGTCACGTCGGCCGGGTCCCGGCCGGTGAAGGCGGAGATCAGCGCGGCGGAGGCGGTGGTGTTGGCGATGCCCATGTCGCCGGTGATCAGGCAGCGGGCGCCGCCCGCCACCAGGTCGCGGGCCACCGAGATGCCGGCTTCCAGAGCTTGTACGGCCTGGTCCACGGTCATGGCCGGCCCCGCGGCCAGGTCGGCCGTACCGTAATCGATCTTGCGCTTCACCAGGCCCGGCGCGTCGGGCAGGTCCGCCGCGACACCCACGTCGACCACGGTCACCGTCGCGCCGACCTGCTTGGCGAAGGCGTTGGCCACCGCGCCGCCGGACAAGAAGTTGGCCACCATCTGGATCGTGACCTCCTGCGGCCACGGGGTGACGTTGCGGGCGTGGACGCCGTGGTCGGCCGCGAAGATGGCCAGGGCCGCCGGGACCGGCATGGGCGGCGGGGTGGTGCCCGCGGCGCCCGCCAGACGTACCGCGACCTCTTCCAGCGCGCCGAGCGAGCCGCGCGGCTTGGTGAGGCGGTCCTGGTAGGCCCGAGCGTCGGCGATGGCGCGCGGGTCGGCGGGGCGAATCGCGGCGAGCGTCTCAGCGAGCACGGCTTACCTCCGAGTAGGGGTCACGGGACCAGTTGGAGCGCTTCCTCGTAACGGTCGATGACGACATCGGCCAGGGTCTCGCAGTCGCCGATCACCTCGGCGCAACGGATGTCGAGATCGGGGTGGCCGGCGCCGTAGGCCAGCGCCTGCGCCCACACGCGCTCCAGCATCCCGCCCGCGAACAGCAGGTACGGGACGACGATCACCCGCTTGGCGCCCAGCCGGCGGCAGCGCTCGAGCCCGCCGGGCACCCCGGGCGGCGTGACCGAGACGAAGGCGGTCTCGACCGTCATGAAGTCGTAGGCGTGCGTCTCCCAGAACAGCCGCGAGACGCGGTGGATCTCGGCGTTGGCCGCCGGATCGGTGGAACCCTCGCCGACCAGGACGACCGCGGTCTCTCCCGGCTCGACGTGGAGGGGCAGCTCGGTGGCCGCGGAGTCGACGGCCCGCAGCCGCGGCCGGCCGCCGACCAGCTCCAGCGGGCGCAGCTTGGGCATCTCGGTGGCGGCGTCGTTGAGGCGCTCGGCCAGCAGCGCGAGCACGCGGGGGTCGGGCCCGAGCGGGCGGCCGTAGTCGCACATGAGGGTCGGGTGGCGTTCCTGCACCCTGGCCATGGCGGCGGGGAACTCCGCGCCCACCCGGCTGAGGCTCAGCGGCAGCGCCACCAGGCGGTGGTGTCCCCGGGCGACCAGGGAGGCGACGGACTCGCTCACCCGTGGCGTGGCGCGCTCCAGGTAGCCTCCGGAGACGTCGGCGGCCCGCTGGTCCAGGCGGCATCGGAGCCTGTGGACGAACCTGCCGAACTCGGCGGAGTCGGCGTCATCGTTCGAGCCCTGCCCGATGAGCAGGAGCGGGGGCTTCATTGAGGGAATCTCCGGTGCGTAGGCAAGACACGCGAGGATAACCGATGCGTGCCGGTTGAAACAGGTCACGCCACACGCGAGGGGGTCGCGTGTACGACGAAGACAGGGTCGGCCGCGGCCAGGCTATGCGATCCGTCCGGCTGAATGGTGAGCTTTGAGGCGATTATCTGCGTGCCCTCGGCACGATAGCCGTGCTCGCGGAGCCGGTCGAGCACCGCGGCGACCCGTTCGACCGTCTTCAGCGCGCAGACCAGCGTGCGCGGCCGACGGGCGGCGCAGGCCACGATGACGTCCGCCCCGCCCCCGCCGACGAAGACGGCGTCGGGATCGGGCAGCGGTTCGAGCGCGGGCGGCGCCTGTCCCCTGGCCAGGGCCACTTTGACGCCGTGTTCGAGTACGGTGGCGCGCAGCCGGGCGCAGGCCGCCTCCTCCCGCTCGACGGCCACGACGGCCGCGCCGAGCCGGGCGCACTCGACGGCGATCTCGCCGGAGCCCGCGCCCACGTCCCAGACCAGGTCGCCGAGCCGGGGGCCGAGCTTGGCCAGAATGTACGCCCTGACCTCGGCCGGCATCGAGCCCGCGAACGGCAGCGCCCATTCGGCCGGCCCCGGCTGCGCGCCCGCCACCCAGCCGGGCTCCCTGGCCTGGTGGAGGGGGTCGATGACGAGCACCACGTCGGGGTCCTTCCACGGCCGGGTGGTGGCCTCGCCCATGCGGCTGTGGGTGACCCGCTCGTCGGGTCCGCCGATGTCCTCGCAGACGATCAGCTCGCGCGGGGTCGTGGGCGCCAGCTCGCGGGCGATGTCGCCGGGCCCGACGCCGGGCGCGACCAGCAGGGCCACCTTGGGGTGCGCCCGGCAGGCGTTGACGACCCGGTTGAGCTGGTGCGGGCCGGCCGGGGCGACGACGAGCGCGTCCTCCCAGTTGAGGCCTGCGCAGGCGAAGGCGCGGGTGACGAGCGAGGTGGCGGGGAGTACGTCGGGCTTGAGCCCGTGGGCGCGCAGCCTGCGCACCACGCCGAAGAAGCCGGGATCACCCTCGGCGACGACCACGGCGGCGCCCTCGCCCTGTTCGAAATGGCTGTCGAGGGTCTGGAGCAGCGACCCGTCGGCCACGACCGGCGCGGTCAGCCTGAGCTGCCCGATGATGGCGTCCGGCCCCACCACGAGCGTCGCCCCGCGCAGCCGCTCGACCGCTCTGGCCGACAGCTCCGATCCGTCCCACCCGACCACTGTGATCATGCGCACCACCGCCTCACCACTAAGGGTGACGGGTGCCGCGGTGTTTCACAAAGGGTACGAAGGCCTGTCCGGTGTGCCTGTCCGCACGAACCACCCCGTCCTGCCCGCTGGACCGGCGCGATCCGTCAAGCCAGATCGGCTGGCGTGAGACTGTAGACGACCAGGTCACGCCCATGGAGCGCGTTGCGTGCCACACCCTCGCGGACGAAGCCCGCCTTCTCCGCGACCCGCTGCGAGGCCACGTTGCTGACCGCCGCCCGCAGTTGCAGCCGTCCGAAGCCCTGCGTGACGAACAGCCAGCGGGCGATCGCCAGCACGGCCTCCCCCGCGTACCCCTGACCGCGGGCCCAGGGCGCGGTCATGTAGCCGACCTCCGCCGACCTGTTTCCCCAGTCGGCGTCCCTGAGATCCACGTTCGCCACGAAACGGCCACCGGCCAGCTCCGTCACGGCGTAGGCGATCCCCTGTCCCCTGGTCCTGATCCGCTCGGCGGCGCCGATGAACGCCCGGGCGTCCGCCTCCGTGTAGCCGCGCGGCAGCCCGGTCTCGGCCTGGGTGAGCGGGTCGGCGCCCGTGGCCGCCAGGTCCGCCACGTCGGCCTCGGCCGGCGGCCTGAGCAGCAGCCGCCGGGTACGCAGCTCGGTGCGGGGCAGCGTGTCGGAGGGGGCGCGGCTGTCGCCGCGCAGCAGGCCGAACATCACCAGATCGTGCGGCCCGTCGTCCTCCATCGCGGCGTCGCGGAGCACGCCTTCCCAGGTGAAGCCCGCTTTCTGTGCGACGCGCAGCGAGGCGAGGTTGTCGAGGTTGGCCGTCAGGTCGATCCTGCGCAGCTCCGTGGTGGCGAACACCCAGTCGACCAGGCCGCGTACGGCTTCGGGCGCGAACCCGCGACCCCGGTAGAGGGGGTGCACGCCGTAGCCGACCTCGGTCGTACCCGCGCCCCACGAGGTCTTGAACAGGCTGATGGCGCCCACGACGCGGTCGTCGGCGTCGGCCATCGCCAGGTGCACGCCCTGTCCGGAGCGGCGCAGCTCGTGCACGCCGGACTTGAGCCAGTGCGCGATGCCCGACGCCTTGCCGGGGGTGCCGGGCGGCAGGAACTGGGCACCGGACTGCACGATCGAGCGGATCCGGTCGGCGTCCGAGACGCCGAAAGGCCGGAGCACGAGCCGCGCGGTGGTGATTTTCACACCGGGATCGAACACCTTCGGCAGGGTACACAGCCGCGATGTTTGCCCATGAAAGCGGGGGTAGGTCGCCTTAGAGAGGAGTGACCACCATGGAATGTGGCAGCGCCGAACACCTTGATGGGGAGCGCAAGCAGGAGAGGGGCGGCGGCCCCCCGCACACCGAGGGCGCCGAGCTCTTCGAATGGGTCAATGACACCTCTTTCCCCTCATCCAGGGAGGACCTGCTGCGGCACGCGGAACACCGGCACGCGCCCGACGAGGTGCTGGAGCTGCTGCACTCGCTCCCGGAGCGGCAGTACCACACCATCGGGCAGGCCACGGAGGCGCTCGGGCTCAGCATGGAGAGGCGGAGGTGGTAGGCGGTGCGGCTCGACTTCATCCGGCCGCTCTATGAGCGCCGCGGGCCGTACGCCTCGGTCTATCTGACCACCCTCACCAGGCGAGATCGCGAGAAGAACTGGCGCGGTCTACGCGCACAGCTCCGCGGCGAGGTGGATCCGGACACGCTCGATGCTCTGGAAGCGCAGGCGGCGGAGTCGGTGGCCGCGCGGGCGATGTTCGCCGCCCACGGCGACGTGGTGCTGACGGAGACGCTCGCCGAGGCGCCGGAGCTGGCCGCCTACAGCCCGCTGCCGCTGGTCACGCCCATGCTGATGCTGCGCGGAGAGAACGTGCCGCACCTGCGGGCCATCGTGGACCACGCGGGCACCGAACTGACCGTCTTCGGCAGCGGCTCCCCCCGCCGGGCCACCGTGGCGCCCACCCCGTGGCCGCTGCACAGGACCAGCTGGGGTGGCTGGTCACACAAGTGGTACGAGCGCGACATGGAGGAGGCGTGGGAGGAGAGCGCGAACGCCGTCGCGCACGAGATCGACGAGCAGGTCCGGCGGCTCGCCCTCGAACTCGTCGTGGTGGCCGGCGACCCGAAGTCGCGTTCGCTGCTCTGCGATCATCTCGGTACGAAGTCCGTGGACCGCGTGCTGATGGTCGAACACGGCAGCCGCGCCGACCACGAGCAGTTCGAACGAGACGTGGAGACCGCGCTCGACTCCTACCTCGACCGCCGGCGGGCGGAGCTGCTCGACCGCTACCGGGAGACCGGCGGGCCCACCGGGCTGGCCGAGGTCGCGCACGCCCTGCGGGAGGGCAGGGTGCACGCGGTGCTGATGCCGGGCAAGGTGACCAAGCCCATGTGGATCGGCGGCGGAGGCGGCACGCAGCTGGCCACCGCCCCCGAGGAGCTGCGCGGCTGGGGGGTGGACGATCCGGTGCCGGAGCGCGCGGACTCCGCGCTGACCAGAGCCGCGACCATGACCGACGCCGAGCTGTGGTTCAGCCCGGAGATCTCGGACGCGGCGGCGGTCATCAGGTACTGATGATCACTTCCAGCGTCCGCGGCCCGTGTACGCCCTCGACCCGGTTGAGCTCGATGTCGCTGGTGGCCGACGGGCCGCTGATCCAGGTCAGCGGGCGGACCGGGTCGAGCCGGGCGACCGCCTCGGGGACGCCGGCCACGATCTGGTCCGCGCGGACCACGCACAGGTGGTAGTCGGGCACCAGGGTCTGCGCCCGGCGGCCCTGGCCGGGGCCCGAGTCGAGGACGATCGTGCCGGTCTCGGCGATGGCCACCGCGCAGCCGGTGACCACCCCGTCGGCGGCGTCCAGCTCGGCCACGGAGCCGCCCGCGACGGCGCCGGGCACCTGCCACTCGGCCGGCAGCCCGTCGGGCACGACCATCCGGCGGCCGGCCACCAGCTCGGCCACCTTGCCGGGCACCTCGGCCGCGGGCAGTACGTGGACGACGGCGCGGTAGTCGTCCACCCGCTCGGCGAACAGTCCCACAAGGTCATCTACCTGCGTGCCCGTACGGTAGCCGCGCGGGATCGCCACCTCGGGGGCGCCTTCGACGGCTCGGCGGACCCTGGCCAGGATCTCGTCACGCGCGCTCATTCCGCTCCCACCAGTCTCTGAATGATTCTTCCGGAATCTCCGGCAGGTCCCGGGTGTCGGTCCAGGCCGACAGGGGGCCCGGCAGGCGTTTCGGCACCACCTTGCGGAAGCGGGTGGCCAGGCGTTGCGCCTTGGCCAGCCGTACCTCGTCGTTGAGTATCCAGCCCGCGACGCGCATGCCCGCCCGCTCGGCCGGCGCGTGGCGGACCTTGGCGCGCAGGTCCACGAGCACCTCGGGGATGTCGATCGCGACCGGGCACACCTCGTAGCAGGCGCCGCAGAGGCTGGAGGCGTACGGGAGCGAGGCGTCCAGCTCCGACGACATGCCCCTGAGCTGCGGGGTGAGGATCGCGCCGATCGGGCCCGGGTAGACCGAGCCGTAGGCGTGGCCGCCCGCGCGCTCGTAGACCGGGCACACGTTCAGGCAGGCCGAGCAGCGGATGCAGCGCAGCGCCTGGCGGCCCACCTCGTCGGCGAGCACGTTCGTGCGGCCGTTGTCGAGCAGCACCAGGTGGAAGTCCTGGCCCTCGGCCGAGCCGGTCCACATGCTGGTGTAGGGGTTCATGCGCTCGCCGGTGGAGCTGCGCGGCAGCAGTTGCAGGAAGACCTCGAGGTCGCGCCAGGAGGGCAGCAGCTTCTCGATGCCGACCACGCTGATCAGGGTCTCCGGCAGCGTGAGGCACATCCGGCCGTTGCCCTCGGACTCCAGCACCACCAGCGTGCCGGTCTCTGCGATCATGAAGTTGGCGCCGGAGACGGCGACCTTGCTCTTGAGGAAGCGTTCGCGCAGGTGCAGCCGGGCGGCCTCGGCCAGCGCGCGCGGCTCGTCGGTGAGGTCCGCCGGGACCGGGCGCATCTTGTCGAGGAAGATCTCGCGGATCTCGGCCCGGTTGCGGTGGATCGCGGGCACCAGGATGTGGCTCGGGAAGTCGTCGCCGAGCTGCACGATCAGCTCGGCCAGGTCGGTCTCGTAGGCGGTGATGCCCTGCGCGGCCAGCGCCTCGTTGAGGCCGATCTCCTGGGTGGCCATCGACTTGACCTTGACCACCTCGCTCTCGCCCGTGGCCTGGACGAGCCGGGTGACGATGCGGTTGGCCTCGTCGGCGTCGCGGGCCCAGTGGACGTGGCCGCCCGCCCTGGTCACGGCCTCCTCCAGCTGGAGGAGGTAGCGGTCGAGGTGGCGCAGCGTGTCGTCCTTGATCGCCTTGCCGGCGGCGCGGAGCTCCTGCCAGTCGGGGAGCTCGCCGACGACGTTCGCGCGCTTGCCACGGATGGTGTGCGTGGCCTTGCGGAGGTTGTAGCGGAGCTGAGAGTTCTGTACGGCCTTCGCCGCATTTTGCGGGAAATTTCCTGGCATGCCGAGGAATGTCGCGCTCATTGGGCACCGCCCTCTTCGGTGGAGGCGAGGATCTCGGCGAGATGCATGACCCGGACGCCGGTCCGCTGACGGCCGAGCGTGCCGCCGATGTGCATCAAGCATGAGTTGTCGGCCGCGCACAGCACTTCCGCGCCCGTGTCGAGCACGCCGCGCGCCTTGTCGGCGCCCATGGCGGCGGAGACGGCCGGGTTCTTGACCGAGAACGTGCCGCCGAAGCCGCAGCACTCCTCCGCCCCCGGGAGCGGGACCAGCTCCAGGCCCCGGACGTTCTGGAGGAGCCTGGTCGGACGGTCACCGAGGTGCAGCCCGCGCAACGAGTGACACGTCGGGTGATATGTAACCCGGTGCGGGAAATATGCTCCTACGTCGTCGACTTTGAGGACGTCGAGCAGGAACTCGGACAGCTCGTAGACCTTGGGCGCGACCTCGGCGATCGCCGCCGCTCCCCTGCTCCCCTGCCGCACCAGCTTGGGATACTGCTCGCGCACCATGGCGGCGCACGATCCGGACGGCGCGACGACCGCGTCGTATCCGGCGAACACCTCGGTGAAGCGGCGCGCCAGCCGTACGCCCTCCTCGCGGTAGCCGGTGTTGACGTGCATCTGGCCGCAGCACGTCTGGGCGGCGGGAAAGTCCACCTCGCAGCCGAGCCTGCGCAGGAGCGACACGACGGCCTTGCCGGTGCCGGGGAAGAGCGTGTCGTTCACGCACGTGATGAACAGGGCGACTCGCACGGCTCTCCTTCCGATGTATGGTCTGACCACAGTATGGTCAGACCATATCGAAGCCGCACGAGGGGGACAATGGTGGCCGACTGGCAGCCCGTCCGGCGGACCCGTACGTTCGAGGACGTCATCGCACAGATCGAACGGCGCATCGCCGAGGACGGTCTCAAGGCGGGCGACCGGCTGCCCGCCGAGCGCAGCCTCGCCGAGCAGCTGGGGGTCAGCCGCTCGTCGGTGCGGGAGGCCATGCGCGTGCTGGAGACGCTCGGCGTGGTGTCGTCGCAGGTGGGGCGGGGGCCCGATGCCGGGGCGGTGCTGACCGCCCGCCCCGACACGGCGCTCACCGATCTGCTCCGGCTGCATCTGGGACTGGCCAGTCTGGAGCTGCGCGAGGTGATCGACACCCGGCTGATGATCGAACGCTGGGCGGCGGCCCGCGCGGCCTCGGCCGGCTCCGACACCTCCGGCCTCGCCACGGCCCTGGCGGGCATGGACGCGGCGACGTCGGCCGAGGAGTTCGTCGAGCACGACACCGCCTTCCACTGCGCGCTGGCCGACGCGTCGGGGAACCGGCTGATCGCGGCCATCATGCGGTCGCTGCGCGACTCGATGAGACGCTACGCGGTGGAGGCGGTGACGCGGCTCGGCGACACGTCGGTGCTGCGGGCCGACCACGAACGCATCCTCGCGGCGGTGCGGGCGGGCGATCCCGACGAGGCCGCGAACGCGGTCGCCGAGCACCTGGCCCACGCCTACCCCTCGCTCAGCTGAAGGCGTTTCGGTGATCCCGGACCCAGGACTCGTAGGAGGTGGCCGGGCGGCCCAGCACCAACTGGACGTCGTCCGAGAGATGCGGCCAGCCCACCTCCTTGAGCATGGTCCAGCCTGTGGCCGCGACCGCGACCAGGCTCGGATCGGCGCCTGAGGCGAGCATCTGCTCCTTGGCCGCCTCGATGGAGATCTCGACGGTCTCCAGCGGGCGACCGAGCACCTTGGCCAGGATCGACACCTGGGCGGGGACGCTGAGCAGATCCGGGCCCGTGAGGTCGTAGGTGCGCGAGTCGTGCGCGCTCGTCGTGAGGGCGGCCACCGCCACGGCCGCGACGTCGCGCGGGTCGATGATGGGCTGCACGCCGTCGCCGGTGAAGTTGGGGATCGGGCCGCCCGACCTGACGGCTTCCGCCCAGCCCAGCGAGTTGGAGGCGAAGCCGGCCGGGCGCAGCACGGTCCACGACATGCCGCTCGCCTTGATGGCCTCCTCGCCCGGCACGTGCCACGACCTGACATCGTCGGGGTCGTCGCTGTCGCCCGTGCCGATGGCCGAGAGCTTCACCACCTTTTTGACGCCCGCCGCCACGGCCGCCTCGATCATGGCCTGGTCGTGCTCCTTCAGCCGCCCGCCGAATCCGGTCAGCAGGAGGGCGGCCGACACGCCCTCGAACGCCCGCCGCAGCGATCGCGGGTCTTCGAAGTCGGCCTGGACGGCTTCGCCGCCGGGCGCGCGGGACAGGTCACGGGTCATCGTTCGTACGATCTCGCCGCGCTCGATGAGGAGGCGGGCGGTCTGGCTGCCTATGGTGCCCGTGGCACCGGTGATCAGGATCATGTCACCCAGGCTGACAGCGCACTTGGCGTCGGTTATAGGAAGAATCGGCACTATGGATGGAGCACTCCTGGGAACCCGGCGGATTCACGTCCGGGAGCCCGACACCACGCCGACGGTGGCCTTCCGCACGGTGGACGGGGCTGGGCGCCTGTATGTGCTGGGGCCGCGTACGCGGGCGTCGTACCTGGTGCCCAAGGACGTGCCGCACTGCGTCACGGTACGGCTGCGCCCGGGGACCGCCCGGCCGCTGCTCGGGGTGCCGCTGAGCGAGCTCGTGGACCAGATCGTCCCGCTCCGGGATCTTTGGGGGGTACGGGCGGACCGGCTGGCCGAGGAGCTGACCGGCATGGTGACGGGAAGTGACTGGGCCGAGCAGGTGATGGCGCGCCTGGAGGCGGCGTTCCGTGACCGGCTGGCCGCGCGGTCATCCGCCGACCTGGACCGCGCCGGTCTGGTGGGCGCCGCGGCGGCGCTGCTCTCCGCCGGGGCGGCGCTGGAGCATGGTGACCTGGTGGGCGTCGCGGCGGCGCCGCCGGTGGTCGCGGTGGCCAGGGAGCTGGGGGTGAGCGAGCGGCACCTGCGCAACCTGTTCACGGGCGGCGTCGGGGTTCCGCCCAAGCGGTTCGCCCGGATCAGCCGGGTCCGTGGCGTGCTGGCCAGGGTGTGTCGCGAAGAGGGCGCTTCGCTGGCCGCCGACGCGGGCTACTACGACCAGTCGCACATGACGGCGGAGTTCCGTGAGGTGATGGGCGTCCCCCCGAGCGCCTATCGGGCGGGCCGCCTGCCGGTCCCCGCCAGTTGCTCAGCCGGCTGAGTCGGCTTCCAGGCATTCGGCGCCCGAGCAGGCGTGCATCCTCGACAGCCGTTCCTGGAGCCCCAGCACCAGCCCGGGGTCCGCGAATCTGGCGAGGTTATGCAGTTCGTACGGATCTCGGGTGAGGTCGTACAGCTGTATCTCGCCGGTGACGTACCTCACGTAGGTATGCGTCTCCGTACGCAGTGCCTCATAGGAGGGCACCGGCGTCTGCGCGGCCGACGACCGGTTGGCCGGCCGGCTGAACTCGACCAGCACGTTCCGCCGCCATGGCGACGGCCGCTTGCCCTGCAACAGCGGCACCAGCGAGCGCCCTTCGGCGAACGGCGGCACCGCCGCCCCGCCGAGCGCGGCGAACGTGGGCGCCAGATCCACCGTCGCCGTCATCTCGTTGATCGTCGAGCCCGGCTCTATACCTGGCCCGCGCACCACCAGAGGGACGTGGATGGCCTCCTCGAACGGGGTCGTCTTGCCTTGAGGGAGGCGATGCGTCCCCAGGTGGAAGCCGTTGTCGGAGGTGAAGAAGATGTAGGTGTTGTCGAGCTTGCCGGAGTCGCGCAGGGTGGTGATCACCGAGTTGACGAGGTCGTCGACGCCGAGCATGGCCCGCAGCCTCCTGCGGTAGCGCTCGTCGACCTCGTCGATGACCGCCGGTGAGAGCGGCGGCCTCGATCGCAGCCACTCCGGCTCCTCCGACACGTCCGCCTGGTTGAACGACGGCGTGCGCGGCGCCTGCGACCAGGGGAACGCGTCCATGTTGCGGACGGCGGGATTGGCCGGGTTGTGCGGCGCGATGGGGGCGAGATAGAGGAAGAACGGCTCAGGGCCGGCGGTGATGAAGTCTCTGGCCTTGCCCGCCAGCACGTCGGACAGGTAGTCCTGCTCGCCCCAGCCGTAGTCGACCAGATTGCCGTTCTCGTTGAGGCGGTAGCCGTACTCCTGGTAGAGGTTGCGCACGGGCACGTCCCACTCGTGCCAGCCGGGCGGCACGTACGTCTGAGAGGCGGTGCCGCCCGGATAGTGGTTGAGGAACTTGCCCATCAGCGCCGTGCGGTAGCCGACCTGCTGCATCCAGGTGCCGATCGTGGACTGTTCCAGACCCAGGGTGTGGAAGCGGTCGAAGCCGCCTTCGGGCGCGGTGTTGGTCAGCACGCCATGACTGTGGACGTACTGGGAGCGCAGGATCGTCGTGCGCGACGGGCAGCACCAGGAGTTGGACACGAAGAACCGGTTGAACGAGGCGCCCTGCTGCACCAGCTGCTGATCTATCGCGGGAAAGTAGGAGAGCGTCCCGTACTCCAGGTCGTCCGCCATCACCATGACGATGTTCGGCCGGCTCGCCCCGGAGGCCTCCGCCGGACGAATCACGGGCAGGGCGCCTGCCGAAAGAATCAGCAGCGCGCAAGCGAGTCGACACAGAACGTTAACCACGAGGTTGATTTCCCCGGAAGATCATGCATTGACACCCGGCTCCGCTGCGGCCGTAATAGAACTAAATTCCGGAGGTGTCACATGAAGCTCGGCTTGCAGCTCGGCTACTGGCAGCGCAACGCGGACGACGCGACCGAAACTGTCCTGACGGCCGAGCGGCTCGGCTATGACTCGATATGGACCGCCGAGGCGTACGGCAGCGATGTCTTCACCCCGCTGGCCTGGTACGGCGCGCGGACCTCGCGCATCAAGCTCGGCACGTCGATCGCCCAGATGTCGGCCAGGCCGCCCGTCACCACGGCGATGACCGCGATGACACTCGACCATCTCACGGGCGGGCGGCTGCTGCTCGGCATCGGCGCCTCGGGACCCCAGGTGGTCGAGGGCTGGTACGGCCAGCCGTTCGCCAAGCCGCTGACCAGGACCCGCGAGTACATCGACATCATGCGCCAGGTCTGGCGCCGCGAGGAGCCGGTGACCAGCGACGGACCGCACTACCCGCTCCCCCTGGCGGACGGGCTGGGCAAGCCGCTCAAGCTCATCACCCACCCGCTGCGGCCCGACATCCCCCTCTACCTCGGGGCGGAAGGGCCCAAGAACGTGGCCCTGGCCGCCGAACTCGGCCAGGGCTGGCTGCCGCTGTTCGCCTTCCCGTCCAAGATCGAGGAGATGTACGGCGAGGCGCTGTCGGGCGCAGCCCCGGGCTTCGACGTGGCGGCCATGGTCATGGTGGTGATCTCCGATGATGTACGGGCCGCGCTCGACGGCGTGAAGATGATGCTCACCCTGTACATCGGCGGCATGGGCGCCAAGCACCGCAACTTCCACGCCGACATCATCGGCCGGATGGGATTCGCCGAGGCCGCCGAGCGCATCCAGGCGCTGTACCTGGCCGGGAAGAAGGATGAGGCGTTCCAGGCGATCCCGGACGAGCTGGCCGACGGCATCTCGCTCGTCGGGCCGCCCGGGCGGATCAAGGAACGCCTCGAACTCTGGCGCCAGAGCCCGGTCACCAGCCTGCTGGTGATGGGGCCGCGGGACGAGCGGTCACTGACGATCATCCGCGACCTCGTTCTGAACTGACGAACTGTTGCGGTGACCACCGGCCGTCTCGGTTCCGGTGACGGTCTGTCGTGGCTGGGGTCCCTCGGTGGGATACCCCCTCCGGGGGGAGCGGAAGAAGGCGGTCCGTTGTGGCTGGGGTCCTTTGGAGGAGGCCCCTCCGGGGAGCGGAAGGGCGGCGAGCGTCGCGCTAGTCGGGGCGGGGGGCCGGGTCGGTGGTGACCGAGTTGAGTAGCGGTCTGCTCAGCGCCCCGGCCCCGATCACCCCGGCGAAGCCGAGTCCGACGCAGAGCAGCAGCGTGACCACCCCGGTCGAGTTCACCGCGCCGATCATGAAGGGCGTCGCGCAGAACGCGCCGATCAGGATCGCGCCGCCGCCCATCACCGTGAGCGGGATGAGCGTCTCGGCCCTGCGTGCCTTGTCGAGCACCTCCAGCGGCGTGCCCGCCAGGCGTAGCAGCCCGTACGTCTGGCGCCGGTCGAGGATCGACGACGCGGCCGTGATCCCGGCGCTGGCGATGGCGACCAGGAACGACACCGACAGCACGACCACCGTGCCCGCGCGGATGTCGGCCAGGATCTGGACGCCGAAGTGCCCGTCGTCGGCGTCCGTGGTGGGCGTGTGCCCGGGAACCAGCCCGGCCAGCGCCGTACGGGCCCGGTCGATGGTCGCGGCGTCGGCCGAGGTGCCGAGTGCGACGGCGACGACCTTCTTCACCGGCTGCACCGTGGCCGTGATCCCCGCCTCCTTCAGCCGGGCACGCGCCCGCTCGGCCACGGCGGCCGTCTGATCCGCCGGAACGGCGATCCGAAGCTGTCCCGTGACGGCGGTGCTGTTGAAGACGCCCGGACTGAGCAGGCAGAGGAACCCGGCGACGAAGCCGGTCATGGCCACACCGCTCACCGTGCGCCAGGCGGAGCGCGGATCGTCCACCAGTCGCCGGCCCGCCAGCAGCCGGGCGGGCCGGTTCGCGCGCCTGGCCGTGACGCGTCCGATGATGCCGACCACCCACGGGCCGACCAGGTTGACGCAGAGGAAGGCCAGGCCGATCACCACCGCGATGGGACCCACGGCGTTGCCCCGGCTCAGCAGCGGAACGGCGGCGAGCACCACGAGCAGGGCGACGACCCTGACGAAGCGCATGGCGGGAGGTGTCTCCCGCTTGGCCACCCCGAGCGGGCTGACCACGACCCGCCGCAGCCCCACCACGGCCGAGAGCCCCACCAGCAGCGGGACCGCGACCAGCAGCCCGCCCAGGACCAGCGGGCTCGGCCACAGGTCGGAGACGAACCACGGCCCACCGCCGATCTGGATCCCGGCCAGCAGCGGCGCCGCCAGGGCGTAGGCGAGCGTGCCCGTGACCGCCCCCGCGAAGGCCACGATCATCGCCTCGGCCACGGTCATCCCGACCACCTGGCCGGGCGTGGCGCCAACGAGCCTGAGCGTGGCCAGGCGCTGGTCCCTCCTGGCCACGGTGAGCCGGGCCGCCGCGCCCCCGAACACGAGCAGCGGCACGACCATCAGCACCCCGGCGATGAGCGCCAGCACCTGGTAGGCCTCGGCGTCCTCCGTCGGCTCCCCCGCCAGGCTCGCCACCTTCACCGGGGGTTTGCCGATGATCCAGTCGTCGCTCCGCTGCGCGGTCAGCTCGGGCGCGTCCGGCTTGTGGCCGACGACCGCGACCAGCTCGCCCGGATAGAGCAGCGCCTCCTCTCCGAGCACGCCCTTGGTGCCCGGGAAGCGGGCGGCGAGCTGGTCCGCGGGTAGCTGCTCGGCCAGCTCTTTCAGCGCCGGGGAGAGCCAGACCTCGCCGGGCGCGGGGAAGCGGGCCAGGCCGGGCGGCGGCGCGGGGGCCTCCGCGCCGAGCGCCGCCAGGTCGACGACGGTGATGTCCTTGTCGCGGACGAAGTCATGACGGGACGCCTCGATCGCCACGGCCTTGCCCGTGGTCGCGACCGGGTTCCGCCAGGCGCTCCGGTCGGCTCGGGCCTCGAAGGCGTAGTTGGCGGCCACCGCGAACAGCAGCAGCGCCATGGAGACGGCCACGGCCCCCAGGGTCAGCCAGGTGCCCAGCAGGCCCTTGCGCCCGCCGCCCTTGAGCAGCCGCCAGGTCAGGTCCAGGTTCACGCGCGTACCCCGCCCGCGAGCAGGTGGCCGTCGCGGACCTCGACCGTGCGGTCGCACCAGCCGGCCACGTTGGGGTCGTGGGTCACCACGATCAGGCAGGCGCCGTTGTGCTTGGTCGCCTCGACCAGCAGCCGCATCGTCTCCTGGCCGGTCGTCTGGTCGAGCGCGCCGGTCGGCTCGTCGGCGAAGACCACCGCGGGCTTGGTGACCAGCGCCCTGGCGATGGCGACGCGCTGCGCCTGGCCGCCCGACAGCTCGCCGGGCCGCCGGGTCTCCATGCCGTGCAGGCCCAGGGGTCCGAACCAGTCACGGGCCTGCCGTACGGCCTGCGCCCTCGGTACGTCGCCGAGCATGAGCGGCAGGGCCACGTTCTCCTCGGCGGGCAGCTCGGGCAGGAGCTGGCCGAACTGGAAGACGAAGCCGAAGCGGGTACGGCGCAGCGCGCTGCGGCCCCGCTCTCGCATGTTGTCGATGCGCTGGCCGAGCAGGTGTACCTCGCCGGAGTCGGGCTTCATGATGCCGGCCAGGCAGTGCAGCAGGGTTGATTTGCCGGAGCCGCTCGGGCCCATGATCGCCACGGCCTCTCCGGCCAGGACCGCGAGGTCCACTCCGCCCAGGGCCACCGTCTGCCCGAACCGCTTGGCCAGGGCTCGTCCAACAAGCACGTCGTTCATGGTGTCGAGCCTCCCGCCGGGGAGGGCTCCGGCGGATCAGCCGGACGTCCGGTTCCCCATCGGCCGAACGGCTGATCCTAGGGTGGAGGGTTGATCCCAGAGTTGGCGGCGTCGGCTGATCCTAGAGTTGTGGCGTGACTATTCGCGTGCTCATCGCCGACGATCAACAGCTTGTACGTACCGGATTCCAGATGATTCTGGATGCGCAACCGGACATGGAGGTCGTGGCGGCGGTCGCCGACGGCGCGGAGGCGGTGTCCGAGGCCCGGCGGCTCAGGCCGGACGTCTGCCTGCTCGACATCCGGATGCCCAAGCTGGACGGCATCGAGGTGACCCGCGCCCTGGCCGGTCCCGGCGTCGAGAACCCCATGCGCGTCGTCATCGTCACCACTTTCGACCTGGACGAGTACGTCTACGGCGCGCTGCGGGCGGGCGCCCTCGGCTTCCTGCTCAAGGACAGCGGGCCGACCCTGCTGATCGAGGCGGTCAAGGCGGCGGCGAGCGGCGACTCGCTGGTGTCGCCTTCGGTGACGGTACGCCTGCTGCAGCACCTGGCCCAGCCCAAGGTCCGCGTCCCCGTCCCGCTGAACGACCCGCTGACCGACCGCGAGCTGGACGTCGTACGCCTGGTGGCGCGGGGCCGGACGAACCAGGAAGTGGCCGGCGAGCTGTTTGTCTCACTTTCGACGGTAAAGACCCATCTTGGGAGCATCCAACGGAAGCTCCGCGTCCGTAATCGGGTGGGAATCGCTGCTTGGGCGTGGGAATCCGGTGTCGTCGGCTGATTAATGGCCTCAGCTGATTAACAAGGAGCCTGGCGGGATAGAAGTGAAGCAGAACCTCAGCGCATGGCCCGGGGGGAGAACAACGTGCGCTACGCCCAGGCACCGCCCACTAGGGCCGCTTCTGTCGTCTACGTGACCCTTGCCGCACAGGTCCTCTCCCTGGGCGCTCTCGTGATCTTCGAACAGAGCCGCGGCCACCGCCTCGCCACCCAGCTCGCGGCGTTCGGCGGCCGGCCGCACGGCGCCGACGCCCAGGCGGTGGTCGGGGCCGTGACGGTGTTCGCCGTGCTGATGATGCTGGTCGCGGGCACGGCGATCGCCGCCGCCGCGGCCTACGTCACCTGGCTCGTCCGGGCCCGGCAGGCCAACGACCGCTCGGCCCCCACGGGCCCGGTGGCCGCCGCCTGGCTGATCCCCGGCGTCAACCTGATCGCGCCGCCGCTCCTGCTGGACCAGGTGTGGCGCGGCACCGGCCCGCCCGGCGACCGGCGGCCCCGCTGGCTCGCCCTGCTGGCCGCCTGGTGGCTGACCTGGCTCGCCATGCTGGCCCTGGTGACGATCCGCCTCCCGCTCGGCTCCTCGTCGGGCGACCTGACGGGCATCGGTCTTCCGGAGCTCGCCTGCGCGACGGTGTCCGCCCTGCTGTGCGCGGCCACGGTCCGCGACATCACCCGCATCCAGTGCTCCACGTCCAGCGCCAGGGGCCGGGGCCGCCTCCGCAACGCGGGCACGGTCACCCGGCTCACCCCGCCGGCCCCCGAATCCGCCACCCCGCTCGAACAGACGGGTTGACGGTCACCGCCGGAGTCACGCCGCCAAGGTCGCCATAGCTGGAGTCACGCCGCACTAGGACCCGAACTTCCCTGGCTGGCGTGCCAGAGGCGGCGGGTGGGCGGCGCGACCACCGGCCCCAGGTCCGCGTACGGGGACAGGCGGAAGCCGTTGGCGTACTCGATGCGGCGCCCGCCGACCCCGGCCGCATCCTCGGGAGCCTGGTCGAGCAGCGCTCTGACCGCCTCGATCCCGCTCGATCGCCACAAGGCGTCGAGGTCGACCAGGTTCCAGCAGTCCACCGCGCGCATCGAGATCGCCCGCGTCCCCGTACGGCGGACCACGCCCCGCGCCACCATCAGCCACGACCCGAACACCGTCGCCGCGCACCGCCCCTGCACCGACTCGAAGAACGTCAGGTCGATCGGCCCCGTCGAGTCGTCCAGCGTGGTGAAGATGACGCGCTGCCCCGAGCGTACGGCGGGCGTCTGGGTGGCCACCTTGACCCCGGCGACCAGCACCTCGGCCCCGTTGCGCTGGGTCAGCAGGTCCTTGGAGCGCACCACCCCGATCGCGTCGAGCAGCTCGTCGTGGAAGCTGATGACGTGGCGGCTGATGTCGATGCCCAGGATCTCCAGTTCGGCCTCCACCATCTCGCTCTCGGTCATCTCGGGCAGTTCGCCGGGCGCGATGTGCTCGGCGAAGCCCAGCGGAAGCTGCACCGCCGCCTCCTCGGGCTGGGCGGCAAGACGAGCGGCGGGTGGGGTGTAGCGCTTGGACTTCGTGGCGGACGACTTGACGCCCGACGTGGAGGCCCGTTCGAGGACGCCGACCTGGGCGATCAGGTCGCGGCGGGTCAGCCGCCCCGGCTGCCAGCGCGCCCCGCCCGGATGCAGGTCGTGCAGGTCGTCGAGGCCGCCCACCTGGACGATCCGCTCGATGACGGGTCGCGACGGGCGGGCGCGGTCCCAGAAGTCGGCGAGCGACGTGTACGGCTGGCCGGCCACCATGCGCCCCACCTCCGCCTCGCTCACCCCCTTGATCGCGGAGAACGGCACCCGCAGCGCGTAGCCCTTCCCGATCTCCCCGATCCGGAAGTCGCCCGGCTCGATCCTGAGCCGCACCCGTGGGCCGAGGCGTTCCACCCGCCAGTCCTTGCCGGACCTGTTCACGTCGAGCGGCAGGATCTCCACCCCGCACTGCCGCGCCTCGTCGATGATCACGCGTTGCGGGTACATGCCGGGCTCATGCGTGAGCACCCCGGCGAAGAACGCGGCCGCGTGGTGCCGCTTGAGCCAGGCCGACTGGTAGGTGGGCAGCGCGAACGCCGCCGCGTGCGCCTTGCAGAACCCGAACGCCCCGAACGCGTCGAGCACCTTCCACGCCTTGTCCACGGCCGCGTCGCCGAACCCGTTGGACTTGGCCAGCGGCACGAAGTGCTTGCGCACCCGCTCGCGCCCCTCCGGCGAGGCCAGCGTGCGCCGCAGCGACTCGGCGAAGGACAAGTCGCGGCCCGTCATCACCTCGATGATCTTGAGCACCTGCTCGTGGAAGACCACCACGCCGTGCGTCTCCTTCAGCGCGCCGCGCAGCCGCTCGTGCGGATAGTGCGGCTTGCGCCACCCATGTCGGGCCTCCAGGTAGGGCGTGACCATGTCGGAGTTCACCGGCCCCGGCCGGAACAGCGAGATGTCCACGATCAGGTCGTGCATCTTGCGCGGCTCCAGCTTGGCGACCAGCTCGCGCTGGCCGGGCGACTCGATCTGGAAGCAGCCGAGCGTACGGCTGGCGCAGATCATGTCGTAGGTGGCCTGGTCGTCGTGGGGCACGTACTCGACGCCGGGCTCCGATCCGTGCTGCGTGTCGAGCTCGACCACGACGTCGTCCACCCGCTGGATCTCGCTCAGCGTGTAGGCCATCGCCGACTGCATCCGTACGCCGAGCACGTCGAGCTTGAGCAGCCCGGCCTCCTCCACGTCGTCCTTGTCGAACTGCGACATCGGGAACTCCAGCAGGCTCCGCTCCACCGGCGTCCTGTCACGCAGCCCCGCGTTGCCGATGAGCACCCCGCACGGATGCAGCGCGATGTGCCTGGGCAGCCCGTCGAGCCGCTCCGCCAGCCGGAACACCCGCTCCAGCCCGGCCTCGCCGAGCCGGCTGTCGCGCAGCTCGGGCAGGTCGTTCAGCGACGCGGTGATCTGCTTGGCCCTGATGTGCGGAAACGCCTTGGCGATCGCGTCGATCTCGTACGGCGGCAGCCCCATGGCCCCCGCCACGTCCCGGATCGCGCTGCGCGCCCGGTAGGTCTCCATCATCGAGACGCAGGCCACCCGCGACTCGCCGTACCTGTCGAAGATGGCCTTGTAGCAGTCGAGCCGGCGCGCGGACTCCACGTCCACGTCGATGTCGGGCAGCCCGATGCGGCCGTCGGACAGGAAGCGTTCCATGAGCAGGCCGTGTTCGAGCGGGTTCACCTCGCCGATGCCGATGAGGTAGTTGACCAGGCTGCCCGCTCCCGAGCCGCGGATCGCGCAGCGGATGCCCATGCCACGGATCATGTCGGTGATGCCAGCCACGGCTATGAAATATCCGGACAGACGTTTCCGCTCGATGACGTCCATCTCGGCCCGCAGGCGGTCCCTGGCGTCGCCGGAGCGGTCCAGCCCGCGCGAGCTCAGCCCGTCCTCGACGCGGTGGCGCAGCAGCGGCACCGGGTCGCGGCCGACCTCGGGCAGGTGCAGGTTCGGCGGGTCGTGCTTCAGCGCGAGCAGGTCGACCGGGTCGATCGCGCACGCCTCGGCCAGCGTCCGGGTGGCGTGCAGGAGGCGGCCGATCCGGTCGGGGTCGGCCCCGCAGATCTTGGCCGCCACCTGCCACATCTCCTTGGTGCCCTTGAGGTAGGCGTGCGAGGTGGTGCGCTCCAGGTGGCGCGGGTGCAGCGGGACGAGCTGCCGCGCCGCGTCGAGCACGTCGCCCACCTGGTGGTCGGCGGGGTCCAGGTATCTGACGGCATTGGTCAGCACGGCCGGCACGCCCCGGGACTCGGCCAGGGCGAGCATCCGGACGGCGGTGGTGGCGTCGCGGAAGCCGTACTGGTCGACCAGCTCGATCACCACGCCCGGCACGGTGGCCAGCCACAGGTCGAGCAGCGCCCTGGCGTGCTCGTCACGCTGCTCGGCCACGGCGCGACCCACATCGGAACGCGGCCCGAGCAGCACCGTCAGCCCGCCCCCGGCCATGGAGGCGATCAGGTCGCGCGTCACCTCGGGCGCGCCGCGCTCGCCCGCGTAGTGGGCGGCCGTGACCAGGCGCACCAACGAGGACCAGCCGCCCGCCCTGGCCAGCACCGTGACCCGGTCCTGAGCTCCCGGCCCGGTCCTGGCCCGCCCCCGGCCGCCCGGCTCGGCGCCGGACCGCCCCCAACCGTCCGGCCCGGTTCTCGGATGTGCCGCGGAACCCGCCAGCGCGAAGTTGACCCCGAACACCGAGGCGATCCGGGCCTCCGCGCACGCCTGGGCGTGCTTGATCGCGCCATAGAGACCGTCGCGGTCGGTCAGCGCGAGGATGTCCATCCCGTCCTCGGACGCCCTGCGCACCAGCGCTCGCGGAAAGGCGGTGCCGTAGCGCATCGAGTAGGCGGAGCTCACGTTCAGGTGAGGGAACGGCGGCGCCATCAGTCCCACGCCCGCAGGAGCAGCCACCCGCCACTGGCGGTGTCGAACCGCAACTCGTAGGACCCGACCTCGCGCCCCGGGCTGGCCTCCACCCGCCAGAACTGCCGCTCACCGGGATCGTTCTCGTCGATCTTCCACCACTCGCGGGCCACCACCCACTGGTCGAGGACCCGGCGGACGAGATAGAGGCGATCGCGCCAGACGAACTGGGTCGGCTGCCCGTCCCGGGTCCACACCTCTATCGGATCGCCATAGAGTCTGCTCAAGACGCTTCTCCCCGCGGCTCTGGTGCCTATTCTGAGCCACCCGGGGGAAGGCGGGCGCTTATGTCTCGAACATATGTTCTTACGCCCCGAAACGCAAGTCGCCGGCCTGCCGCACCAGAGGGTTGGCGTCGATCGAGTTGCGGATGCTGAAGACCACGCTGCCCGCCCGGTAGCGGTCGTCCGACCACTCCACCGGCCGGCCCTCGTGCGTGGTGGTGATGCGGCGCTGGCGAAGCAGCGGGCTGCCGCGCCGTACGCCCAGCAGACCGGCGTCCTGGACGCCCGCGGAGACGGCGTCGATGAGGTGCTCGCCGTAGGCGAAGACCAGCCCGATCGAGTCGTAGAGCGCCTCGGTGACCGACTCGCAGCCGGGCGCGAGCCCTTCGACGGCGGCGGCCACCCATCCCGCGTACACCGTCCGCTCGACCAGGACGGGCTCGCCCTCCAGTGTGCGCAGCCGGAGCACGTCGAGCACCTCCTCGGTGCCGAGCCTGGCGGCCTCGGCGGGGCCGGCCGCCCGGCGCCTCTGGGCGATCACCTGGCCGCCGTAGCGGTAGCCGTTGGCGCGCGCCCACTGCGCGAAGCTGTGCAGCTCGGCGAAGCTCTGGCTGCGTACCTTGCCCAGCACGATGCGCCTGGCCCCCTGCCGGGAGCCGACGATCCCCTCGGCGACCAGCACCGCGACCGCCTGGCGTACGGTGCCGCGGGCGGCGTGGTAGCGCGCGGCCAGCTCCGCCTCCGTGGGCAGCTGCGAGCCGATCGGATGTACGCCGGTGAGTATGTCGTCCCGCAGCTCATCGGCGATCCGTTCATAACGCGCAACCATCCGCGACCCTTCGCATTCATGAAAGAGCAATCTTCATGGGACTTACTTGTGCTGGCTTGTTTGTACAAGTTCCCATAAATTCTTCCCAACACCCCCTCAGAGTGGAGGCGACGTGTTCACACCCCGCGCCCGTGTGGCAGGCGTCATAGCAGCTCTTACCGTAGCCACGGCGGCGTGTGGCGCCGCCCCTGGCACACAGGAGACCAAGGCGTCAGAGGGCGGGGTGAACGCGAAGACCGCCACCTCCGCCGCAGATTTCGGCGGCCTGGACAAACTCGTCGAGGCGGCGAAGAAGGAGGGCAACCTCCACGTCATCGCGCTGCCGCCCGACTGGGCCAACTACGGCGAGATCATCAAGGGGTTCACCGCCAAGTACGGGATCAAGATCGAGAGCGAGGACCCCGACGCGGCCAGCGCCGACGAGATCACCGCGGTGAAGACCCGCAAGGGCCAGGACCGCGCGCCCGACGTGCTCGACCTCGGCCAGTCGTTCGCGATCAGCGGCGCCAAGGAGGGCCTGTTCGCGCCCTACAAGGTGCAGGCGTTCGACAAGATCCCCGAAGGGCAGAAGGAGCCGACCGGGCTCTGGACCAACGACTACGGCGGCTACGTGTCGATCGGCTGCGACGCCAAGAAGATCAGCGCCTGCCCGACGAGCTTCGCCGACCTGCTCAAGCCCGAGTACAAGGGCAAGGTCGCGATGAACGGCAACCCGACCAAGTCCGGCTCGGCCTTCGCCGGCGTCTACGCCGCCTCGATCGCCAACGGCGGCTCCTTCGACGACATCCAGCCGGGCCTGGAGTTCTTCAAGAAGCTGAAGGCGGCCGGCAATTACAACCCGGTCGAGACCACCCCGGCGACGATCGAGAAGGGCGAGACCCAGATCAGCATCGACTGGGACTACAACAACGCCGCCTACGCGCCCGAGATGTCCGCCAAGGGCCTCGACTGGAAGGTGAACGTCCCCTCGGACGGCAAGTACTTCCAGATGTACGCCCAGGCCGTCAACAAGGACGCGCCCCACCCGGCCGCCGCCCGCCTCTGGCAGGAATACCTCTACAGCGCCGAGGGCCAGAACCTCTACCTCAAGGGCTTCGCCAGGCCGGTGCTCCTGCCGTCCATGACCACCGACGGCTCGGTCGACAAGGCCGCCGCCGACGCGCTGCCCAAGGTCGAGGGCACGCCCACGTTCCCCACCCCCGAGCAGGTGGACGCGGCCAAGGCCAAGCTGGCCGGCGGCTGGGACGCCGCTGTCTCGGGATGACCCGCGCCAAGGGGTGGCTCGGCGCGCTGCCCCTGCTGGTCTTCTTCGCGCTGGTCTTCGGCATCCCCGCCATCGCGCTGGTGGCGGGGGCGTTCACCGCGAACGGCCGGCCGAGCCTGGCCAACCTGGGCCAGAGCCTCCAGGGCGGCTACCTCACCGCGATGGCGGGCAGTGTCCAGCTCTCGGCCGTGGTGGCGCTGGCCGGGGCCGTGCTCGGCACGTTCCTCGCCCAGGCCGTGGTGACCTCCCGGTTCGCCCTGCTGCGCGAGGCGGTGCTGACGGCCTCCGGTGTGCTGGCCAACTTCGGCGGCGTGCCGCTGGCCTTCTTCTGGATCGCCACGCTCGGCAACTCCGGCGTGATCAGCGGGCTGCTCGGGCTGCCGTCCGGCGCGCTGTACACCTTCTGGGGACTGGTGATCGTCTATCTGTACTTCTCGATCCCGCTGATGGTGCTGGTCATGGCGCCCGCGCTGGACGGGCTGCGGCCGCAGTGGCGCGAGGCGGCGGCCAACAACGGCGCGACGGCCTGGCAGTTCTGGCGCTTCGTCGGGCTGCCGGTGCTCACCCCGGCCATGCTCGGCGGGGTGGTGCTGCTGTTCGGCAGCGCGTTCGCGGCCTTCGCGACGGCCAACGCCATGGTCGGGACCGTGGTGCCGCTGGTGACCCTGAAGATCGCCAGCGCGCTCACGGGTGACGTGCTGATCGGCTACGAGAACATCGCGCTCGCGCTCAGCCTCGACATGATCGTGGTGGCCGGGCTGATCATGGCCATCTACCTGCCGTTGCAGAAGAGGAGCACCCGATGGCTGCGCTGACCGGACTGGAGCCGGTGACCGCTGCGCCGCGCGCGCCGTCCCGGCCCCGGTTGTGGCGCGGGGCGGTGTTCCTGCTGGCCGCCGCGTACTTCCTGATCCCCCTCGGGGCCTCGCTCTGGTACACGATCTACACGCCCACGGCCGGGGTGTCGTTCGCGGCCTACGGGGAGCTGCTGACGGCCGAGGGCTTCGGGTCGTCGCTGCTGCTGTCCATGTCGCTGGGCGTCGCGACGATCGTGCTGGCCCTGCTGCTCACCCTGCCGGCGATGCTGGCCGTACGGCTCAGCGCGCCGCGGCTGCGTCCCGTGATGGAGGTGCTCTGCACGCTGCCGCTGGTGGTGCCGCCGATCACGTTCGTGGCCGGGCTGACCACGTCGCTGCGTACCGGCACGGACGTGCTCGCTCCGACGCCGTTCTGGGCCACGCTGATCGCGGTGCAGAACCCGGCGTTCCCCGTCGTGCTCGTGCTCGCGTACGTGGTGCTGGTGCTGCCGTTCGTCTACCGCTCGCTCGACGCCGGGCTGCGCACCATGGACGTGCGCACGCTCGTCGAGGCGGCCCGCAATCTGGGCGCGTCGTGGCCGCACGTGCTGTTCCGGGTGATCATCCCGAACCTGCGTTCGGCCCTGGCCAGCGCGTCGTTCCTGACGCTCGCCCTGGTATTGGGCGAGTTCACCGTGGCCAGGCTGCTGGGCTACCAGCCGTTCGCGGTGTGGATCGTGACGATCTCCGGGTCCAAGGGCCAGCTGTCGGTCGCGGTGTCCATCCTCAGCCTGCTGCTCATCTGGCTGCTACTGCTCGCGGTATCCACCGCGTTCTCCGGAAAGGAGCGGAAATGACGGCTCAGGTGGAGTTCCGGGGGCTGCGGCGGGTGTTCGGCAAGACGGTGGCGCTGGACGGCTTCGACCTGACGATCGCGCCGGGCGAGTTCGTCGCGCTGCTGGGGCCCTCCGGCTGCGGCAAGACGACGGCGCTGCGGTGCGTGGCCGGGTTCGAACGGCCCGACTCCGGCGCCGTGCTCGTCGACGGCGAGGACATCACCGACGTGCCCGCCAACAAGCGCGACGCGGGCATGGTCTTCCAGTCCTACTCCCTCTTCCCCAACCTCAACGCCCGCGACAACGTCGCCTTCGGCCTGCGCGTACGCAAGGTGCCCGTGGCCACCAGGCGCACCAAGGCGGACGAACTCCTCGAACTCGTCGGCCTCCCCGCCCACGCCGACCGCTTCCCGCACCAGCTCTCCGGCGGCCAGCAGCAGCGCGTCGCCCTGGCCCGCGCGCTGGCGCTGGAGCCGCGGGTGCTGCTGCTCGACGAGCCGCTGTCGGCACTCGACGCCAAGGTACGGGTCTCGCTGCGCGAGGAGATCCGCCGCCTCCAGCTCGACCTCGGCATCACCACCATCTTCGTCACCCACGACCAGGAGGAGGCGCTGTCGATCGCCGACCGGGTCGCGGTCCTGCGCGACGGCCGCCTGGAACAGTGCGGGCCGCCCGCCGAGGTCTACGACCGCCCGGCCACCCCGTTCGTGGCCGAGTTCGTCGGCACCATGAACCACCTGGCCGGCCACGTCTCGGGCGACCAGGTGACGGTGCTGGGCCAGCTGCTGCCGGTGGACGGCGAGCCCCCCGGCACCCTGGAGGTGGACGTACTGATCCGCCCCGAGGCCGTACGGGTGACCCCCGATCCGGAGGGCAAGGCGGAGATCCTCGCCGCCTCCTTCCGCGGCGCCTCGGTCCGGCTCCGGGTGGCGCTGTCGGGGGGTGAGGTGCTGGCCGACGTACCGGGCCACGAGGCGCTGAGCCTGGCACCCGGCACCCGGGTGACGGTCCGCCTGGTGGAGCGCCCCGTACTGGTGGCCGAACGAACGGTCACGGTCCCCTCCCCCGCCTCGGAACCGGCCGATGCCGTCTGAGCCGCCGTCACCGGAGGCACCGTCATCGGGAGCGGTGTCGGCGCAGGCGCCGCAGGCCGTCCTGTTCGACATGGACGGCACGCTGGTGGACACCGAAGGGCTGTGGTGGCAGGCCACGGCCGCGGTGGCCCGGACTCTCGGCGTCGAACTGGGCCCCGCCGACACCCCGGACGTCCTCGGCCGCGCGGCCGAGGACGTGGCGGCCCACCTGCTGGCCACCGCCGAGCCCCACCCCGGCTTTTCCAGCAGGACCCGCCACCTCTCCGACATCGCCCGGCAGCTCATCGACGCCTTCGCCGCGCGCATCACCAAGCAGCCCGAAGGCGTGCCGCTGATCCCCGGCGCCCTCGACCTCCTCGGCGAACTCCACACCGAAGGCATCCCGACCGCCCTGGTCAGCGCCTCACCGCGAAGCATCGTCCACCTGGTGCTGCCCCACCTGGACCACGACTTCAACCTGATCGTGACGGCCGAGGACACCGCCCGCGGCAAGCCGCACCCGGACCCGTACCTGGCGGCCGCGAACCAGCTCGGCGTGGACCCTCGGCGCTGCGTCGCGATCGAAGACAGCCCCACCGGAATCGCCGCCGCCACGGCCGCCGGCTGCCGCGTCATGGCGATCGACGCCGGACGGGGACTACCCGGCTTGGACTCCCTGCGCGATGTCATGTGAGCGTCGAGTCATCCGCCAATCAGGCAGAAGTCGGTAAGCTAGCCCGCCGTGAGCGGTGAATCCCCCCAGATCGGGCGCTACAGGTTGCTGAGCGTGCTGGGCCGAGGCGGGATGGGTACTGTCCACCTGGCCGAGGATGCCGCTGGGCAGCGGGTCGCCATCAAGGTGATCAACCCGGAGCTCAGCCAGCACGAGCAGTTCCGGATGCGGTTCCGGCGGGAGGCCGATGCCGCGCAGCGGGTGCGCAGGTTCTGTACGGCCGCGGTGCTCGAGGCGGCGCTCGACGGTGATCAGCTCTACGTCGTCACCGAGTACGTGCCGGGGCCCAATCTTGAGGAGGCCGTCCGGCAGTCGGGGCCGCTCAAGGGGTCCAGTCTCGACGCGCTGGCGGTCAGTGTGGCCACCGCGCTCACCGCCATCCACGGGGCGGGGGTCGTGCACCGCGATCTCAAGCCGTCGAACGTGCTGCTGTCGCCCGTCGGGCCGCGGGTGATCGACTTCGGGATCGCGCGGGCGCTCGACACGCTGGGCGGGGTCACCGGGACGGGTGAGCTCATCGGCACACCCCGGTACATGGCGCCCGAGGTGCTGCGTGGTGAGCCGGTCTCGCCGGCGTGTGACGTGTTCTCGTGGGGCTCGCTGATCGTGTACGCGGCGAGCGGGAAGGCGGCGTTCGGCGGCGACACGCTGCCCGCGACCGTCTACCAGGTGCTCAACACCGAGCCGGTGCTCGACGCGGTCGAGCCGGGGCTGCGGGAGCTGGTCAGGGCGGCGCTGCGCAAGGATCCGGCCGCGCGGCCGACCGCGCAGCAGTTGCTCGACCATCTCGTGGGGCGTTCGGTCGCGCCAGAGCAAGCCACCGTCCAAGCCGTCCAGGGCGTACGGCCTGAGCAGGCCGCTCAGACCGCTCAGGTGGCCTGGCAGCACGGGACCGCGGCGTTCACCACCGAGCAGCCGGTCGGAAGGCGCCGGAGCAGCCGGGTCCTGGTCGGGGGGATCGCCGCGGCCGTGGCGGTGCTGGTCGCCGGGGGTGTCACCGCCTGGGCGACGCTCCGGGACAGTGGGCCGCCGCAGCTCGCCGTCCTGTACCGGGAGGACTTCACGCAGACCGGTGGCGGCTGGGACGGCACCTACGATCCGACCGACGAGTACAGCTACGGCTACCGCACCGACGGCATGTACGGGCTCGACGTGACGGACGACGACGAGGAGCACCTGGTGAAGGCCCCGGCGCCCTTCCTGATCGCCACGCCCACCCCGGCGCCCAGCCCGTCGGCCACGCCCACGCCGATGCTGCCCCACACGGTGGTGGTCGGCGTGACGGCCCAGGTGAAGCGGTCCGTGGGCACCGGCGAGTACGGCGTCTTCTGCCACAACAGCGCCGACGGCACGTACTACGAGTTCGCCCTGAACACCTCCGGCATGGCCCGCATCCGGCGCATCTCCGACGGCTCCGGCGGCACGCTGGCCCAGCCGGTCCAGGTGGACGAGCCGCAGAAGGACAGGAAAGCCAGGATCGAGGCCTCCTGCGAGCAGGACGGCGGCGCCGTGCGTTTGACCATGTGGGTGAACGGCGAGAAGGTCCTTCAGGTCGACGACTCCAACGGCATCGGCAACGGCTATGTGGGCCTGTTCGCGCGCACGTCCAAGGACGCGACGTCGGTGCTCAAGACCACCTTCGACGACTTCGAGCTACGTGGGAGAAAGGAACCCTGACCACACATGCTGATCGAGATCTCTGACGGCGCTCCGTACGACATCGCCACCGGCCCTGACGGCGCGCTCTGGTTCACGCTCGTGCACCAGGGCCGGGTCGGCAGGCTGGTGCCGGGCGCGGAACCCGTGATCCACCAGCTCGACCCGGCGGACGGCGCGCCGACGGTCATCGTGCCGGGAGCCGACGGGGCCATGTGGTTCACCGAGTTCCAGGGCGGCCGGGTGGGGCGGATCACCGGGTCGGGTCAGGTGACGTCGTTCGAGGCGGAGGGTGTCTACGGGATCACCGCCGGGCCGGACGGGGCCATGTGGTTCACGCGGATGCAGGCCGACAAGATCGGGCGGATCGCGGCGGACGGGACGCGGACCGAGTTCGAGATCCCGGTGATGGGCGGCATGCCCGCGGCCATCACCGCCGGGCCGGACGACGCCCTCTGGTTCGCCCTCAATCAGGGCAACGCCATCGGCCGCATCGCGCTGTCGGGCGCGGTGACGATCCACGAGCTGCCGACCGAGGGGGCCGCGCCGGTGGGCATCACCGCGGGTCCCGATGGGGCGCTGTGGTTCGTGGAGATCGGCGCGGGCCAGATCGGCCGCGTCGACCTTTCCGGAAAAATTACTGAATATCCGTTGCCGGATCGGGCCTGCCGGCCGCACGCCATCATCGCCGGGGCGGACGGCGCCCTCTGGTTCACCGAGTGGGCCGCCGACCGCGTGGGCCGCATCACGACCGAGGGCGACCTCAAGGAGTACGAGCTGCCCTCGCGCGGCGTCCAGGCCGAGCCGCACGGGCTCACGGTGGGCCCCGACGGCGCGATCTGGGTCGCGCTGGAGGCGGGCGCACTGGCCAAGATCGAGTGAAACACCCACGGTTCTGTCGGAAGGTGGATCGGGGGTGCGGACAAGAGGTTGACTAGGGGCATGCGTGCCATAGTCATCACCGCCCAGGGCGGCCCAGAGGTCCTCGAGTACGTAGAGCGTCCCGACCCGGAGCCAGGTGACGGGGAAATCGTGGTCGACGTCGCGGCCAGCGGCGTCAACTTCATCGACATCTACCACCGCTCCGGGGCGTACCCGCTCAATCTGCCCAGCCCGATCGGGTCGGAGGGGGCGGGTGTCGTCTCCGCCGTAGGCCCCCATGTGTCGGACGTGTCCGTCGGCGACACCGTGGCCTGGGCCAGCGTGCTCGGCAGTTACACCGAGAAGGCCGTGGTCCCGGCCGACCGGGTGGTGCCCGTGCCCGCCGGCGTCCCGGCCGAGGTGGCCGCCGCGACGATGCTGCAGGGCATGACGGCCCACTACCTCACGCACTCCACGTACGAGGTGAAGCCGGGCGACAGCGTTCTCGTGCACGCGGGCGCCGGCGGCATGGGCCAGCTGCTCATCCAGCTCGCCAAGCTCAGGGGCGCGACCGTGCACACCACCGTCTCCAGCGAGGAGAAGGAGAAGGTGGCCCGCGCGGCCGGTGCCGACGAGGTGCTGCGCTACGACGACTTCGCCGACATCCTGCGTAATCAGGTGGACGTGGTCTACGACGGCGTCGGGGCGACCACGTTCGACGGCGGGCTGACGGCGCTGCGTCCGCGCGGGCTCATGGCGCTGTACGGGGCGGCCAGCGGGCCCGTGCCGCCGGTCGACCCGCAGCGGCTCAACAAGGAGGGCTCGCTCTTCCTGACCAGGCCGACGCTGGTCAACTACATCGCCGAGCGGGAGGAGCTGCTGTGGCGCGCCTCTGACCTGTTCGGGTGGATCGCCGAGGGGCAGCTGAAGATCAACATCTCGCAGCGTTATCCGCTGTCGGAGGCGGGTCGCGCGCACGAGGACCTCGCCGCCCGCCGTACGACGGGCAAGCTGCTCCTGATCCCCTGAGCCCCAAGGCGCCGGGGAGGTGGCGCGCGCATGGCCGCCTCCCGCTGTCCGAGGGGGGTGAACTACGCTCCCGAGCATGGACATAGCCCCCTCCATCTGGTCATTCGCCGCGGTGGTCGCTCTCCTGACCATCACCCCGGGCCTCGACACGGCACTCATCCTGCGTACGTCCCTGCTGTCCGGCAGGCGCCCCGCCTGGGGCGTCGTGCTGGGCATCCAGGTGGGCACCCTCACCTGGGGCCTGCTGACCGCGGTGGGCCTGTCGACGCTGCTGGCCGCCTCCCAGCCGGCCTACGACGTCCTGCGCTGGGCGGGCGCCGCGTACCTGGTCTGGATGGGCTTGCGCATGCTCGTGAGCAAGACGAAGACCCAGGAGGAAGCACCGGAGACCGGCTTCGGCACCGGCTTCCGGCGCGGCCTGTTCACGAACCTGCTGAACCCCAAGGTGGGCGCTTTTTACGTGGCGATGCTGCCGCAGTTCATCCCGGCGGACGCCCCGCACGCGGCCATGGGGCTGCTCCTGGCCGGGGTTCACGTGGGCGAGGGTCTTCTGTGGAGTGCCGTGCTGGTCGGCTTCGCCGCCCTGATGAGCGGCGCCCTGCGCACCCCGGCCGTCAGACGCCTGCTGGACCGCGTGACGGGTGTCGTGATCGTCGCCTTCGGCATCCGCCTGGCCCTGGACAACCAGGCATAGAGGGGTACATCTCACGGCCAGGGCCAGTCGAGCAGGCGCGCGCCGAGGACCGCGGTCTCCAGGGTGAAGCGTTGCGTCGGATCGTCGGGCGAGAACCCGGTGAGCCGCCGGATGCGCTCCAGCCGATAGGTGATGGCGCGCGGGCTGATGTCCATGCGTCGCGCGGCGGCCGTCTGGTTGCCGTGCGAGGCGAAGATCGCCTCCAGCGTCTCCAGCAGCGGCTCGTGCCCGCCACGCGCCCCCAGCAGCGGGCTCAGGACGCTCGTCACCAGGTCCTCCATCGCCGTCCGGTCGCGTAACAGCACCGGAAAGACCAGCAGGTCGGCCGCCTTGACCACGTCCGGCTGGAGATCCAGCCGATCGGCCAGGTCGAGCGCGCCCGCCGCCTCCCTGAACGAGGTCACCACGCCGCCGGGCCCGCGCTGCGGGCGCCCCACCCCGATCCGCCAGCCGGCCGGGAACCGGGCCCTCACATGGTGCGCGAACTCCCCCAGCGCCGCCGGAAGCGTGTCCGGGGCCACGCACACCAGCAGCCCCTCGCGTACGGCGATCAGGATGTTGTGCGAGCCGAACCTGGCGATCAGGTCGCGTTCGATGCGATCCTGATCGCCCTCCTTGAGCCCGCGCGCCACCGCCACCACGTAGGCGCCGGCCAGCCGCAGCCCGAAGTGTTCGGCCCGCTCGGCCAGCCGTTCGGACCGGCCCTGCAGCAAGTCGTCGACGAACTCCCTGCGCGCCGACGTCTCACCGCGGATCGCGGCCAGCTGCGCCTGCTCGTACCCCTCCATGAGCGCCGCCACCAACCTCCGCAAAGCGGACAGCACAGCAGCGCTCCCCTCAGGGCCCGCCGATTCCAGGGCGAGCGCCGCGTCGATGAGCGACCGGAGGGGAATGCCCAGCTCGGCGGCCTCGATGCCCACGGCCCGATAGTGGTCGAGGACCGGCCGGTCCGGCAGGCGCCCGGTGACGGCGGCCTCGGCCAGTACGTCGAGATGCCCGCCGAGCAGGTCAGCGGGCACCTTCACGGCCACCATCACACTCCTACGTCACGCCTGTCGAAGGTGGCGACCGCGATGAGCACGAGCACGGCCGTCGCCCCAGCCAGCACAAGGTAATCCCCGACCGGCAGCCCCTGATAGAGCGGCCTGCCCTCGGCGTAGTAGTGGAACGGCGAGACCCACTTCAGCCACGCGATCGCCTCAATGTTCCTTCCGATCGTGATGACCATGTAGCCGACCATCACCCAGACACCCATGACGGCCATGGCCACGCTCTTGCGCCCAGTGGCCGCGCCGACGGCCAGCGTCAGCGTTCCGAAGAACAGAGCGAGCAGGTACACGCCCAGCTGGGCGGCCAGGATCTTGCTGAAGGGGATGTCCATGCCGGTCGCCCCGGCGAGCAGCCAGGTGACGACCAAGGTCACGACCGCCACGGCGAGCAGGCCGAGCGCGAGCGCGGTGAAGCGCTGGAGCAACAGCCGCCTCCGGGTGACCGGCAGTGTGACGACCAGTTCGAGCGTCCCGGTCTCCTCGGGCCCCGCGATCGCCCTGTTGGCCAGGGTCATCGCGCAGATGGTCAGCAGGATCGGCACGAACAACTGGTAGACGACGGTCTGGAGGTACCCGGCCCCGCTGGTGAAGTCCTGCAGAGCGCTGCCCATGAGATCCTTCAGCGGGCCGGGGAACTTGGCGATACCTACCCTTCCGAACGTCACGGGATCCTGCTTGATGTTCTGGTAGGCAGCCAGGTAGACGGACAGGAACACGCCGAGACCGAGCGTCCACCAGAGGAGCGCCCGGCGATATTCACGCAGGCTTCGAGCCACCATGGCGCTTCTCCTCATCGCTGTAGTAGGTCAGGAAGATCTCCTCCAGGTCCGGCTCCGCGCTGACCATGTGCACCACGGTGAACCGCGCCGCCGCCTTCACCAGCGCGTCCGGCCGGCCGTCGATCGTGCAGCGCACGCCGGCGCCCTCCACTCGCAGGTCGCGCACTCCAGGCAGCCCCTCGAACGCCTGCCTGGGCACCGGCGCGTCGAAGTGCAGCTCCAGCCGGCGCACCGCCTTCTCACGCAGCGCGGCCACGTTCTCCACGGCCACCAGCCGCCCGGCGCGGACGATGCCGACCCGGTCGGAGACGTGCTCCACCTCCGCCAGCACGTGCGACGACATGAGCACGGTCCGGCCGGACGCCCGCACCTCGCGCGCCATGGCCAGGAACTCCTGCTGCACCAGCGGGTCGAGGCCGCCGGTCGGCTCGTCCAGGATGAGGAGCTCCGGTTCGTGCATGAACGCCTGGATCAGCCCGACCTTCTGCTTGTTGCCCTTGGACAGCTTGCGCATCTGCACGGACAGGTCGGCGTCGAGCCGCTCGGCCAGCGCGTCGATGCGGCTGCCCGGCACGCCCCCGCGTATCCTGCCGAGGAATTCCAGGTAGTCCTTGGCTCGCTCCCTGCCTTCCAGCACCAGTTCGCCGGGCAGGTAGCCGATCCGGCTCCGGGTCCCGGCGTCACGGGAGTCCGCGCCGAGCACCCGCGCGAAGCCCCGCGTCGGCCGGATGAGGTCCAGGAGGAGCCGGATCGTGGTGGTCTTTCCAGCGCCGTTCGGCCCGAGGTAGCCGAAGATCTCGCCCGGCTGGATGTCGAGCGTGAGGTCCGCCAACCCCAGGCGCCCGCCGTAGTACTTGGTCAGCCCCTCGGCTTGCACCACTGCTGTCATGCCGGAATCGTCGCCCTTCACCAACTGAAGTGTCAGCGGGGCGATCCGGCAACCCTGCGGCCGATTCACTTCCGGGTCCCGGTAACGTGCTGCTGTGCAGACGGCGTTCGTGCTCGGTGGCGGCGGTGTGCTCGGCGCGCACGAGGTGGGCATGCTCCAGGCGCTCGACGAGGAGGGCATCGTGCCCGACCTCGTGGTCGGCACGTCCGTCGGCGCCCTGAACGGCGTGCTGCTGGCCGCCGATCCCGGCAGCGCGGTACAGCGGCTGTCGTCACTGTGGTGTTCCGACGTGGTCCGTACGGCGTTCGCCGGTTCGTGGGTCACCCGGCTGTCCACCCTGGCGAAGACCGGCACCCATCTGCACCCGATCGGGCCGCTTCGAGCGTTGTTGAGCGAGATGCTGCCGGTTTCGCGGATCGAGGACCTGGCCGTGCCGTTCCAGTGCGTGGCGGCCTCGGTGGAGCGGGCCACGGCGCACTGGTTCGATCGCGGGCCGGTGGTCGACGCCGTGCTGGCCTCGTGCGCGGTGCCCGGGCTGCTGCCGTTCGTGTCCATCGACGGTGAGCACTTCTTCGACGGCGGCCTGGTGCACAGCATCCCCGTCGGCCGGGCCGTGCAACTGGGGGCCAAGCGCGTCTACGTCCTGCACGTCGGGCGGATCGAGCGCCCGCTCACCGTGCCGCGGCGGCCCTGGGAGGTGGGCATGGTGGCGTTCGAGATCGCGCGCAGGCACCGGTTCGCCGAGGAGATGGCCACGCTGCCGCCCGACGTCGAGGTGCACGTGCTGCCCGCCGGAGTGACGCGGCCGCTGTCGAACCTGCGTTACCGCGACCTGTCACAGATCTCTCACTACATCGAACGCGCCTATCACGCATCTTCCCGATACCTGCGGACAGGAGGACGATGAAGACCTGACATCCTGGAGGCCGACGTTGCTGCCCCCACGCATCCTGCGACGGCTCATCCTCGCCCCCCTGGTCATCGTGGTGACCGTGGTCGTGCTCATCACGTTGCCGGTGTGGGTCGGGGTGACGTTCGCCGCCTCACTGCGGCTCCCGCCGCCGCAGCGCCGTGGGCTGCGCTTCGTCTGGTTCGGGGTGGCCTGGCTGACGCTGGAGTCGGCGGTGCTCATCGCCTGCCTCGGGCTCTGGGTGGCGGGGGCGTTCGGCCGCGACCGGGATCAGGAGCGGCACTACGCGCTGATCCAGTGGTTCCTGACCAAGGTGTACGGCGCCGCCGTACGGATCTTCCGGCTCACCGTCGACATCCACGAACCGCCGCGCACCGAAGAGGAGCAGGCCGCCCGCCTGACCCGCCCGGTGATCGTCCTGGCCCGGCACGCGGGTCCCGGTGACTCCTTCCTGCTGATCTACCATCTCCTCTCCTTGTACGGCCGGCGGCCCCGGATCGTGATGAAGGCGGCGCTGCAGTTCGACCCGTCGCTGGACGTGGTGATCAACCGGCTGCCGAACGCCTTCGTGCCCCGCCGCACCGCCGAGAGCGGCGTCATCGACGAGATCAAGCGACTGTCGGCGACCATGGACGAGGACGACGCCCTGGTGATCTTCCCGGAGGGCGGCAACTTCACCCCGCGCCGCCGCCGGCTGGCGATCCGGCGGCTGGAGGAGAAAGGGCTGAAAGAGGAGGCGTCGCGGGCCCGCGGCCTGGACCACCTGCTGCCGCCCCGCCCCGGCGGCGCCATCGCGGCCATCGAGTCCTGCCCGGCGGCCGACGTCATCTTCGTCGCGCACACCGGGCTGGACGACCTCATCACGGTGGGCGACGTGTGGCGCAAGCTGCCCGTCAGCGCGCACATCACCGCCAAGTGGTGGCGGGTGCCCGCCTCGCGGATCCCCGTGGCGCGCGAGGCGCGCATCCGCTGGCTGTACGACCAGTGGGAGCTCATCGACGACTGGATCAGCGCCCAGCGGCTCACCCTGCGCTAGCCCCCGGCGGCAGCGGCGGGACGGCGGGCGGGCCGTGCTCGATGAGGTCGAGCAGGGCGTCGGTGTCGAGGTGCTGCTCGACCAGGTCCCCGAGCGCGTCCAGGCGGCTCTCGCGCAGCAGGGCGAAGTCGGTGTCGGGCGCCGGGACGAAGGCGCGCCCGGCCCGCTCGGCCACCTCGGTGAGGAAGGCGCGGCGGAAGCCGTCGTTCTCCAGCGCGCCGTGCCAGGTGGTGCCCCACACGTCGGCCACGCGGCAGCCGTCGAGGAACGGCTCGCCGCCTTCGACGGTCGCCACGCCGTGGTGGATCTCGTACGCGCTCACCGGATGCCCGTACGCGTGACCGGCCGGGCGGCCGAGCGTCTTGCCCGCGGCGAACCGGACCCGGACCGGAAGCAGGCCCAGGCCGTCGACCCGGCCGGCGCCCGACTCGACGTCGTCGTGGATCTCGCGGGCGAGCATCTGGTAGCCGCCGCAGATGCCGAGGACGGGCCCGGTACGCCGCTGGACGGCGGCGGCCAGTCCCGTGTCGCGCAGCCAGGCCAGATCGTCCACCGTCGCGCGCGAGCCGGGCAGGACCACCAGGTCGGCGTCGTCGAGCTCCGCCGGGTCGGTCACGAAGCGGACGAGCACCCCCGGCTCGGCGGCCAGGGCGTCGAGGTCGGTGAAGTTGGAGATCCTCGGCAGCTTGACCACCGCCACGCGGAGCGTCTGGTCGCCGTGGGGCCGCTGCGGGGCGATCGAGCGGCTGCCGAGGGCCAGGGAGTCCTCGACGTCCATCCAGAGCCCGTCGAGCCAGGGCAGCACACCGTAGACGCGGCGGCCGGTGAGGTCTCTGAGCTGGTCCAGGCCGGGTTCGAGCAGCTCGGCCGCGCCTCGGAACTTGTTCACGACAAATCCGGAAATGAGGGCTTGGTCGGCGGCGTCTAACAGGCCGACCGTGCCGTAGAACGCGGCGAAGACGCCGCCGCGGTCGATGTCGCCCACCACGATCACGGGCAGGTTCGCCGCCCTGGCCAGGCCCATGTTGGCGATGTCGCCCCGGCGCAGGTTGATCTCCGCGGGGCTGCCGGCGCCCTCGCAGATGACCACGTCGTAGGAGCTTCGCAGCCGGTCGAGCGAGGCCAGCGCGCTCTCGCGGAGCAGGTCCTTGAGCCGGCCGTACTCCATCGCGTCGACGTCGGCCACCGGCTGCCCCATGAGGACCACCTGGCTGCGGCGGTCGCTGCCCGGCTTGAGGAGGATCGGGTTCATGTCGGCGACGGGTTCGAGGCCCGCGGCCCGCGCCTGCACCGCCTGGGCCCGGCCGATCTCGGCGCCGTCGGCGGTGACGTACGAGTTCAGCGACATGTTCTGCGCCTTGAACGGCGCCACGCGGACCCCCTTGCGGGCCAGCCAGCGGCAGATCCCGGCGGTGACGACGCTCTTGCCCGCGTCCGACGTGGTGCCCGCGACCAGCAGCGCTCCGCTCTTCATGGCTGACATCGTAGGGCGAGTACTCACATCGTGAGCCGGTGCTCCTTCTCGCCGCGCCACTCCACGCTCAGCACCGTGGCGTCGTCCTGGAGGCGGCCGTGCTGGTGCGCGAGGATCGACTGGATCAGCCGGCGCAGCGTCTCCGGCGCCGACACCCCGTCGGCCTCGCGGCGCACGACGAAGTCGGTGAACCGTTCGAGCCCGAACATCTCCCCCTCCGGGCTCTGCGCCTCGACGATGCCGTCGGTGTAGAAGAGCAGGCGATCGCCGGGTTCGAGCTGGTAGTGCTCCAGACCGGCGGACAGGCCCAGCCGGAAGCCCATCGGCGGCGACGGCACCGTCTCCAGGATGGCGACCCGGCGGCCCCGGCGGATCACCAGTGGCGGGTAGTGCCCGCGGTTGACCCAGGTCAGCTCGCCGGTCTTGAGGTTCAGGTCGGCGAGGATGCCCGTGGCGAAGCGGGTCATGCCGAACTGGTCGGCGATCGCCTCGTCGATGAACTCGCTCGCGGCCAGCAGGCCGGTCCCCCGTCGCCGGTTGTTACGGCAGGCGCCGACGGCGATCGTCGCGGTCAGCCCCGCGGAGGTGTCGTGCCCCATGGCATCGAACATCGACAGGTGCAGCGTGTCTCCGGCGATGGCGAAGTCGAACGCGTCGCCGCCCACGTCGTAGGCGGGCTCCAGGGCGGCGCTGACCACCACCTTGTCGTTGGCGAAGCTGCTGTTGGGCATCAGGTTCCACAGCACCTCGGCCGACAGGGTCATCGACTCCGCGCGTACCAGGGAGGCGTAGGTGTCGCTGATGGAGCGCTTGCTGATCACCATCAGGGAGACCAGGCCCGCCAGCTGCTTCACCAGCAGGTCGGCGGCCTCATCGCCGGCGGGAACGGTCACCGCCAGCATGCCGATCCGTTCGGTGCCGTCGAGCAGCGGCACCCACAGCCGCCGCCGGTCCCCGTCGGCCGGCGGCTCCGGCTCCCCTTCGACGGCGTGCTTGGCCTGCACGATCTCCACATTGCGGTAGGCCCGCCCGGCGAGCGTGGAGTCGATCCGGATCGGCTGCAGCGACTCCCCCGCCGCGTCGTGCTGGCCGGGTAGCGGGACGAGGTACTGCTGCTGCAGATCGACCACGTAGATCGTGGCGTGGGAGAACCCGGCCGGTTCGGCGTGCAGGGCGAGCAGGGCCGGCAGGTCCTCGATCGCGGCCAGGTGGCTCGCGTCCAGCAGGCGGCCCAGCATGGCCTCTCCCTCACCTCGCATGGGCGCGCCTCCTAGGTCTCCCTGAGGCTTCATACCCCGATGAGAGCCCCTAGACCTGCTGGTTCGCCGCGACCGGGAAGTGATGACGGCCGCCGCGTACTACGCTGCCAGGCATGCCCCGCGACGCCCTCATGGACTGGCTCACCACGCGCTCTCCCGAGCAGTTGGCGCTCGTGGCCGATCGCGGCGCGCTGCGCACCCGCGGTCGCGAGCCGTCGCTGGAGGACTACGCCCACCTGCTCAAGCAGGACCACGTGGTCGCCCGGCTGGCGGGCTTCTGCACGCTCCCGGAGCTCCAGGTCCTGCGCGCGATCGCCTGGCTGGCCACCCAGCGCTACGGCCCCTTCCCCGACGACTACTGGCGCACCCCCGACCCACGCCCGGTTCCTCGCGCCGAGGTGCTGACCCTCCTGGCGGGACAGGACGAGGACCTCCGGGCAGCGGCGGACGCCGCCCTGGAACGGCTGGCCGACCAGGCCCTGCTTCAGCCGCCCCATGGCGAGCAGTGCATGGTGGCGCCCTACGTCCACCGGAACCTGGCGGACGGCATGGGGCTGGGCCGCTCCGTCGCCTACCTCGTCGCCCGCTATTTCAACGCGCCCGAGGTCCATCGGCTGGCCACCGCGCTGGGGCTGGACAAGGTGCCGAGCCGGGAAGCCGCCGAACGCGACGTCGTGGCCCACCTGACGGATCCGGCGCTCCTGCGCGCCCTGCTGGACAAGGCGCCCGCCTCGGCCACGGAGCTGCTGGAGCGACTCACGTACGAGGGGCCCATGGTCGAGGCCCACTGTTTCAACCTGGCGGGGTCGTACGGCAGCAACAAGTACGCCTTCTTCGCCGGCGGGTCGGGGCACGCCGGCGCGGACTGGCTGGCGGCGCGCGGGCTGCTGCTCCCGGCAGGCGTGCCCCACATAGCCGAACTGCCGGCCGAGGTCGCGATCGCGGTCCGGGGCGAGCTGCGGGCGACGTTCACCCCCTTCCCTCCTGAGCCGCACGACCTGGAACGAGCCGAGGGCGTCGAGCCCGCGGCCGCGGCGGCGATGGGCACGCTCACCTGGCAACTCGAACGGTTGCTCGCCGGCTGCGCCGAACAGCCACTCACCCTCCGCAAATCCGGCGGAGTCGCGGTGCGCGACACCAAACGCCTGGCCAAGGACATCGCCGACCCGGAGACCGTCCGTTTCCTGCTGGAACTCTGCTTCCGCGCCGGCCTGCTGGGCCTCCTGGCCGAGCCCGCCGAGCCGCCCGCGAACCGCCGCGCCAAGGTGCCGCCGCCCACCCAGGTCGTCCTGCCCACCACGGCCTATGACCGCTGGCTGTCGCGCGCTCCCGCCCAGCGGCTGGTGCCGATCATCGCCGCCTGGGCCGTGTGCCGTGACATCCCGCTCTGGTGGCCCGACCCCGACCAGACACCCGTCGCCCTGGCCGGCCTGGACGATCCGGACGCCGTCAGCCTGCGTTACGCGCTGCTGGAGGCCCTGGGCGCCGCCCCTTCGCTGCGCGCGGCCGACGCACCGCCGTACCTGGTACCCGCGGCTACCTGGCACCGCCCCGCACGGATTCCGCAGGGCCCGGCCGGTGCCCAGCGCATCGAGTCCACCCTCCGCGAGGCCGCGCTCCTCGGCGTCATCGGCCAGGGCGCCTTGACCCGGCTCGGCCACACCGTCCTCGACCTGCTCCGAACCGGCGAGGCATGGAAGAGCGCGGACGCCGCGCTCGCCCCGGTCCTGACCGAAATACTGCCCGCGCCCCGGACCACGGCCCGCTTCCAGAGCGACCTGACCGCCGTGGTGAGCGGCGCCCCTGAGGCGAAACTGGCCGCCCTGCTCAACGCGGTCGGCGTGCGCGAATCGGAAGGCCACGCGGTGGTGTGGCGCATCAGCCACGCCTCGGTACGCCATGCCCTCGACTCCGGCCACCAGCCGGACACCCTGCTCGACCAGCTCCGAGCCGTGGCGGAGGGCGAGTTGCCGCAGCCGCTGGAATATCTGATCAAGGACGTCGGACGGACGCATGGGCGGATGCGGGTGGTGCGATCCGGCTGCTGCATCCGCTCCGACGACGAGGCGCTGCTGGCCGAGCTCGTGCACGCCAAGCCGCTGCGCGCGCTCGGCCTGCGGTTGATCGCCCCGACCGTACTGATCAGCGCCAGCCCGGAGCGGGAGACGGTGACCGCCCTGCGAGCGGCGGGCTACGCCCCGGCCGTGGAGGCGGAGACGGGCGCCACGCTGGTGGAACAGCCCCCCACCCGGCGGGCCCCTGATCCACATAGGCGTCGCCGTTAGGAGCCGAGCGCCGGGACCAGCCAGCGCCCGCCATTCAGCGGACGCCGCGCCGGCCGCTCGCGCTCCGGCGAGTCGTCGTCAGTCCGGGTGCTGACCGGGCTACTCCGGTGGCTGCTGCGGCTGACCGGGCTGTGTCGGCGGCCGGCCTGGCTGCGTCGGCGGCTGCTCGCCCTGCGGTTCGCCTCCTCCGTAGCGGCGCCGGACCGTGTCCGCGCCCTTTTCGACCTGGTCGTCGTACTTGTGGCCGGTCCGCTCCTTGGCGAACCGCTCGGCGCGATCCAGCACCTGGTCAGCCTGCTTGGAGTGCCCTCTGGCCAGGTCCTCGGCCTTCTTCAGCCATTCTCCGATGCGGCTCATGAGTGTTCCCCCTTCGTGCCTTACAGTCGCCCCCTACCCAGAGGCGGTGCGAGGTCACACCGGTGTCCGCGACAGGAGACCGCGCAGGACACAGGGCATGATGCCCCCGTGCCGGTAGTAGTCGGCCCCGATCTGCTCGGCCGGGCGACCAGGACGAGGTCGACGCCTGAGTCCCGGCCGGGCCGTTCGGCCTCCTAACATACGGCGCATGACCACGCACGGATTCACGCTCACCGCCGAGGGCCCGTTCGACTTCGGTGCCTCGCTGCGCTTCGTCGAGGACTGGCCGGCCACCAGCGCGCTGCCCTCCGACGGGCGGGCGCTGCGCTTCGCCTACTGCGCGGAGTCCGACTGGCTGCCCATCGGCGTGACCGTGACAGGCGCGCCGGGCGGGGTCGCCGTCGCCACGACGCGGCCCGCGGGGCCGGGCATCCGTGGCGAGGTGGCGCGGATCCTGTCCCTCGACGTGGACGGCGCCGGTTTCGCCCGGCTCGGCGAGGCCGACCCGGTGCTCGGCGACCTGCAGGGGGCCCGGCCCGGCCTGCGGCCGGTGTGCTTCTGGAGCCCGTGGGAGGCGGCGTGCTGGGCGGTGATCGTCCAGCGCTCGTCGATGCTCATCGCCGCCCGCCTCAAGCAGCGCATCGCGGAGCGGTACGGCGCGAAGGTCACCTTGGACGGGCAGGTGTACCCGGCATTTCCCCCGCCCGTGACGCTGCTGGAGGCCGGCGGCCTGGGCCTGCCGGCGCAGAAGGAGGAGTGGGTGCGCGGGCTGGCCCGTGCTGCGCTCGACGGCCTGCTCACCACCGAGCACCTGCGCGCGCTCGCCCCGGAGGAGGCCCTGTCCGAGCTGCGGGCCCTGCCCGGCGTCGGGCCGTTCTCCGCGGGCCTCATCCTCATTCGCGGCGCGGGCGCCCCGGACGCGTTCCCGGGCGACGAGCCGCGCCTGTTCGCGATCCTGCGTGAGGCGTACGGCCTGCCGGAGGACGCGCCGCCGGCCGCGTACCGGAAGCTGGCCGAGGCGTGGCGGCCCTACCGCTCCTGGGCCTCCTTCCTGTTCCGGGCCTCCACCTACGGCGTCATGGACGATCGGGACTGAGCGCCGCCCCTGGTCTCCTCGGGTAAAGGTCTAGAGCGCGGAATCCGGGGCAGTTCGTGGGTCTTTGACGACTCTCGGGAGAATCCATGAGCGAAGCTGAGGCGATGGCACGCCGGGCGGCAGACAGCCCGGCTATGGACAAGCTCGCGCGGGTTGGGCTGGTTTGTCGTGGTGTGCTCTATGGGCTGATCGGGGTGCTGGCGATCCAGATCGCGTTCGGCGGCGGCGGGAAGCAGGCCGACAAGAACGGGGCGATCAGTACGGTGGCCGCGCTGCCGTTCGGGGCCGTGCTCTTATGGATCATGGTCGTCGGGTTCGCCGCGCTGGCCCTGTGGCAGGCGTCTGAGGCGATCTTCGGCGCCCACAAGCTCAAGGACCGGGTCGAGCCGGCCAGCCGGACCGTGGTCTACGTGGTCATCTGCGCCGCGCTGCTGACCATGCTGCTGACCGGCAAGACCGGATCCGATGACAAGCGGTCCCAGGATCTGACGGGCAAACTGCTGGCGCTGCCGGCCGGGCAGGTCCTCGTGGGCCTGATCGGGCTCGGCATCGTCGCGCTCGGCATCTACTGGGTGCGGTACGGCATCAAGAAGGAGTTCCGCAAACAGCTCAGGCCGATGCCGCCCCGGGCGGGCGCCGTGATGAACCGGCTGGGGCTCGCCGGGTACATCGCGCGCGGCCTGATCGCCGGCCTGGCCGGGGTCTTCGTGATCCAGGCGGCCATCACCTTCGACCCCGACAAGGCCGGGGGCATCGACGCGACGCTCAGGGCGTTCGCCGACACCCCGGCGGGGCCGTGGCTGCTGGCGGTGGTGGCGCTGGGGCTGCTGCTGTTCGCCCTGTACTGCTTGGGAGAGGCCCGCTGGCGGCGTACCTGAGCCGTCGCTCCCCACAAGCGAACCGGGCGCGTGCGGCACGCGCCCGGTTC
>NZ_JBEZDM010000056.1:0-51687 GCF_040648335.1 Nonomuraea sp. NPDC049158 | reverse complement strand
GCCGCGCCCGCCCCCGCCGCCCCCCCGCCACCACACCCCGGGTCCCGGCGCGGCCCCCCCCCCGCCCGGGGCGGCCCCCCCCCCGGCGCCGGAGACCGGCCGCATGGCCAGCGAGCCCACGCTGGCCAGCGGCGCACCCGTCGCGTCCGCCACGGTCAGCAGCGGCGCACCCGAGCCGTCGGCGGACACCCGGACGCGGGCGGCGGTGGCGCCGGTCGCGTACAGGCTGACGTCGCTCCAGCTGAAGGGCAGCTCAACTCCCGGACGGTCGGCCACCGTCGCCAAGCCGACCCGAGGATCCCCGGGCGGTATCGCCCTGCCGTCCCGGGGATCCTCGGTCGCCAGCCCGATGGCGTGCAGCACGGCGTCGAACAGCGCGGGATGCAGGCCGAAGCTGCCCGCGTCCGCCACCACGCCGTCGGGCAGCTCGATGTCGGCGAACACCTGGCCGTCACGCTGCCAGGCCGCGCGCAGTCCCCGGAAGGCGGGACCATATTCGGTGCCTTCGACCGCCAGCCGCGCGTAGAGGTCGCCGACGTCGATGGGCGTGGCGCCGGGCGGCGGCCATTCGGCCAGGTCGAAGGCGGGGCGTTGGTCCGCGACGGCGAGCGTCCCGGTGGCGTGCCGGGTCCAGGGCCGCTCGCCCGTGGTGGCCCGCGAGTAGACGGTCACCGTACGGCGGCCAGAGTCGTCGGGCCCGGAGACGATCACCTCGATCGTGACGGCGTCCCGCTCCCCCAGCACGAGGGGAGCCTCCAGGGTCAGCTCTTCGACGAGATCGCACCCGGCCTGGTGACCGGCCGCGACGGCGAGCTCGACGAAGGCCGTACCCGGAACCAGTACGGTGCCGAGGATCCGGTGATCGGCCAGCCAGGGGTGACCGGCCAGCGAGAGCCTGCCGGTGTACAGCGACCCACCGGTGTCGGGCAGCTCGACCGCGGCGCCCAGCAGCGGGTGAGCGGCGGCCTCGAGCCCGAGCGAGGCGGGATCGCCGCCGTGGTGGGCGAGCCGCAGCCAGTAGTGGCGGCGCTGGAAGGCGTAGGTGGGCAGATCCACCCGCCCGGCTCCGGCGAAGAAGGTGTCCCAATCCACCTTCGCGCCGCGCGCGTACGCCCGGCCGACGGCCGTGACCAGTTGCCCGGCCTCGTCCCGGTCGCGCCGCAGCACCGGCACCGCCACCGGCGCGGATTCCCGCTCGGGTACGCCTTCCTGTACCAGCCCCGACAGCACCGCGTCGGGACCCAGCTCCAGGAGGGTACGCACGCCCCGCTCGCGCAGGAAGGCGACGCCGTCGGCGAACCGTACGGGCTCACGCACGTGCCGCACCCAGTACTCGGCCGAGAACCGCGACACCGGCTCACCGGTCAGGTTCGACACCACCGGAATCGCCGCGTCCTGGTACTCCAGTCCGGCGGCCACCTCGCCGAAGGCGCCGAGGATCGGCTCCATGCGATGGGAGTGGAACGCGTCGCTGACCCGCAGCCGCCGGCACCTCAACCCGCGCCGGCCGAACTCCGCCGCCACCCGCTCCACCGCGGGCTCGTCGCCCGAGACCACGATCGAGGCCGGTCCGTTCACCGAGGCGATCTCCACCTGGCCCGCCACGTCGGAGAGCTCGGCCAGCAGCTTGGCGACCGTTCCCTCTCCCGCCGCGACCGCGAGCATCGCCCCGCCCGGCGGGAGGCTCTGCATCAGCCGGCCCCGCGCCGCCACGAGCGCGCACGCGTCCTCCAGTGACAGCACGCCCGCCACATGCGCGGCCGCGAGCTCGCCCACCGAATGGCCCATCAGGTAGTCCGGCACCATCCCCCACGACTCCAGGAGCCGATAGAGGGCCACTTCCACCGCGAACAGCCCCGTCTGGGCGTACAGCGTCTGGTCCAGGAGGTCCGGTCTGCCCCACATCACCTCGGTCAGGGGCACGTCCAGATGGCGGTCCAAGCCCGCCGCGACCGCCTCCAGGTGGTCCTTGAACGTGGGGAACGCCCTGGTCAGCTCCAGGCCCATCCCCACCCGCTGGCTCCCCTGGCCGGTGAACATGAAGCCCAGCCCGGCGCCCTCTGTGTCCCCGGGACCGCTCACGACGTCGACCGGCTCGGCTCCTTCGGCGACCCGCGCCAGACCCGCGACCAGCTGCGCCCGATCGGCCGCTACCACGACGGCGCGATGGCTCAGCAGCGGCCGGGTTCTGACCAGCGAGTAACCCACCCGCGCGGGGCTCACGTCCTCGGAAGCCGTCACGAAGTCCCGCAGCCGCTCCGCCTGCGCCCGCACCGCGTCCGCGCCACGCGCGGAGACCACCACCGGCGCCGGCGCATCACCAACCGGCGCGTCGTCCAGAACCGGCGCGTCGTCCAGAACCGGCTCCTCGACCGGCACGCCCTCGATCACCACGTGCGCGTTGGTCCCGCTGATGCCGAACGACGACACGCCCGCCCGGCGTGGCCGACCATCGCGGTCCTGCCAGGGGGTCGCCTCGGTCACCAGCGACACCGCGCCCGCCGACCAGTCCACGTGCGAGGACGGGGCGTCTACGTGCAGCGTCTTCGGCAGTACGCCGTGCCGCATCGCCAGGACCATCTTGATCACCCCGGCGACGCCGGCCGCGCACTGGGTGTGCCCGATGTTGGACTTGACCGTGCCCAGCCACAGCGGCCGATCCTCGGGACGGTCTTGTCCGTACGTGGCCAGCAGCGCCTGCGCCTCGATCGGGTCCCCGAGCGTGGTGCCGGTGCCGTGGGCCTCGACCGCGTCGATGTCGGCCAGGCCGAGCCCGGCGTTGGCCACCGCCTGGCGGATCACCCGCTGCTGGGACGGCCCGTTGGGCGCCGTCAGCCCGTTGCTCGCGCCGTCCTGGTTGATCGCGCTCCCTCGTACGACCGCCATCACCTGGTGGCCGTTGCGGCGCGCGTCCGACAACCGCTCCAGCAGCAGCAGGCCCACGCCCTCGGCGAACGCCGTACCGTCCGCCGCCTCCGCGAACGCCTTACAGCGCCCGTCCCGCGCCAGACCCCGCTGCCTGCTGAACTCCACGAAGATCTCCGGCGTGGACAGCACGGTCACACCGCCGGCGAGCGCGAGCGTGCTCTCGCCACGGCGCAGCGACTCGCAGGCCAGATGGAGCGCGACCAGGGACGACGAGCACGCCGTGTCCAGAGTGACGGCCGGACCCTCAAGACCGAGCGCGTAGGCGACGCGGCCGGACATCACCGAGCTGGAGTTGCCGGTGATCAGGTATCCCTCCACCTCCTCGGGCACGGGCCCGGGCCCGGTGCCGTAGCCGGTGGCGGAGGCGCCGACGAACACGCCCGTCGAGCTGCCCCTGAGGTCGCCGGGGTCGATGCCCGCGCGTTCGAGGGTCTCCCAGGCGGCTTCGAGCAGCAGCCGCTGCTGCGGGTCGGTGGCCAGGGCCTCACGCGGCGAGATCCCGAAGAAGGCCGCGTCGAAGTCTCCGGCCTCGTACACGAAGCCGCCGACCCGCACATAGCTGCTGCCGGCGCTCTCGGTGTCGGGGTCGTAGAGCCGCTCCAGGTCCCAGCCGCGGTCGGCGGGGAACTCCGACATCGCGTCCCGGCCGTCGGCGAGCATGCGCCACAGCGCCTCCGGCGAGTCGACGCCGCCGGGATAGCGGCAGCCCATCCCGACGATGACGATCGGATCGTCGTCGAGCGGGGCGGCCGGGGTGGCGACCGGCGCGACGGGGGCCGCCGCGCCGAGCAGCTTGCCCTTGATGTGCTGGGCGAGCGCGGCGGGCGTCGGATAGTCGAAGACCAGGGTGGCGGGCAGCCGCAACCCGGTGGCGGCGTTGAGCCGGTTACGCAGCTCGATGGCGGTCAGGGAGTCGAAGCCGAGCTCCTTGAACGCCCGGCCGGCGTCCACCGAGCCGGCGTCGGCGTGGCCGAGCACGGTGGCGGCCTGCGCCCGGATCAGGGAGACCAGCACCTGGTCGCGGTCGTTCTCGGGCAGCCCGGCCAGCTGCTGCTCCAGCGCGGAGGCGACACCGCCGGGTACGGCGCCCGCCGCGACGCCCCGCTGCGCGGGCGCGTGGACCAGGCCGCGCAGCAACGGCTGGACCCCGGCGGGGTCGCGGCGCATCGCGGCGAGGTCGAGGCGGATCGGCGCCAGCAGGGCTTCGTCCACCGTCAGAGCGGCGTCGAAGAGCGCCAGCCCGTCCTCGGAGGACAGGCCGCGGGCGCCCGACCGCTCCATCCGCGCTATGTCGGCGTCCTGCAGATGGGCGCTCATGTTGCTGCGTTGTTCCCAGAAGCCCCAGGCCAGCGACACCGCGGCCAGGCCGTGGGCACGGCGGTGGGCCGCCAGCGCGTCCATGAACACGTTCGCCGCCGCGTAGTTGCCCTGTCCGGCATCGCCCAGGACACCGGCCGCGGAGGAGAACAGCACGAACGCCGACACGTCGAGTTCCCGCGTCAGCTCGTGCAGATTCCACGCTCCGGAGACCTTGGGCCGCAGCACCGCGTCCACGCGCTCCGGCGTCAGCGCGGCCACCACGCCGTCGTCCAATGCCCCGGCGGTGTGCACCACCCCACGCAGCGGGGTCTGTACCTCGGCCAGCACCTCGGCCAGCGCCGCCCGATCGGCCACGTCACAGGCCACGACGCGCACCCGCGCGCCCGCCCCGGACAGCTCCTCCAGCAGTTCCGGCGCTCCGGTCGCCGAGATCCCGGACCGGCTCACCAGCAGCAGGTCCCGTACGCCGTGCACCGTCACCAGATGGCGGGCCACCAGCGCGCCCAGGCCGCCCGTGCCGCCGGTGACGAGCACCGTCCCGCCGCCGCCGAACGTGGGCGGCATCGACAGCACGATCTTGCCGGTGTGCCGGGCGAGCGACATGAACCGCAGCGCCTCACCGGCCCGCCGCACGTCCCAGACCCGGACCGGCGGCAGCTCCAGCGCGCCCCGCTCGAACAGGGCCATCACCTCGGCCAGCAGCTCGCCCAGGCGGTCGGGACCGGCCTCCATCAGGGAGTAGGGGAGGTAGCGCACGCCGGGGTGCGCGTCGGCGACCTGGCCGGGTTCGCGCAGGTCGGTCTTGCCGATCTCCAGGAACCGGCCGCCCCCGGACAGCATGTCCAGCGAGGCGTCGGTGAACTCCCCGGCCAGCGAGTTGAGCACCACGTCGACCTGGCCGAACTTCTGCGCGAACTCCAGCGTCCGCGAGGAGGCCACATGCTCGTCGTCCAGGGTCGTCGACGCCCACTTGCCGGGGCTCGCCGTACCGAACACCTCCGCGCCGAAGGACCGGGCGAGCTGTACCGCCGCCATGCCGACCCCACCGGCGGCCGCGTGCACCAGCACCCGGTCACCTGCTTTGAGGTCGGCCAGATCGGCCAGCCCGTAGTAGGCGGTCAGGAACGCCACCGGCACCGACGCCGCCTGCGCGAACGACCAACCGGCGGGCATCGGGGCCAGCAGCCGCCGATCCGTCACTCCCACCGGGCCGAAGGCCCCGTCCAGCAGCCCCAGCACCCGATCACCGGGCGCCAGATCGGCCACGGCCGAGCCCACCTCCAGCACCACGCCCGCGACCTCGCCGCCGATGGGCTCGCCGTGTTCGGGCACCATGCCGAGGGTGACGACCAGGTCGCGGAAGTTGAGACCGGCCGCCCGCACCGACACCCGCACCTCGTCCGGCGCCAGCGGCCGGGCCGCCTCCGGACACGGAACCAGGGACAGGCCGTCCAGGCTGCCCTTGACCGCCGCGTCCAGGCGCCATTCCGCGACGCCCACGGGCAGGGCCAGCGTGTCCTTGGTGGCCGCGCGGGCCAGCCTGGGCACCAGCACCTCGCCGGATCGCACGGCCAGCTGCGGTTCGGCGAGCGCCGCGAGCACGGCGGGCACCGGCACGTCGGAGTCGTCCAGATCCAGCAGGACGAACCGGCCGGGGTGCTCCGACTGCGCGGACCGCAGCAGGCCCCAGACCGGCGCGCTCGCCAGGTCCCGTACCTCCGCGTCGGGCCCCGCCGCAACCGCGCCGCGGGTCACCACGACGAGCCGCGCCGAGGTCAGCCGATCGTCGGCCAGCCAAGCCTGTACGAGCCCCAGCGCCCGATGCGTGGCCGACCGCGCGCCACCCACCACTTCTCCCGGTTCGGAACCGTCCGACCCGACGCTCACGAACGGTTCGGAGCCGTCCGGCGAGAAGCTCACGCTGTCCGACCGGAAGCTCACGAACACGGTGTCGGGGAGTGGATCCGCCGAGGTCAGCGCCGCCAGGTCCGCGAACTCGGCGCTCGCGACGCCCGCCCGGCGCAGACCGTACGGGTCCGGCCCGAGCACCGCGGCGCCCTCGGCCGACGTCGGCTGAGCGGCGGGCGCCGCCGTCCACTCGACGCGGAACAGCGAATCGCCATGGGCCACCGAGGCGGCGGAGAGCTGCTGCGCCGAGGCCGGCCGCGAGACCAGCGAGCGCACCGCGGCGACGGGCGCACCCGAGGCGTCGGCCAGCCACAGCGACAGGGTGTCGGGGCCCGATGGCGACAGCCGGACCCGTACGGCCGCCGCGCCCGTGGCGCGCAGGGACACCCCGGTCCAGGCGAAGGGCAGGCTCAGGCGATCGTCGGCGGGGTCCAGCAGTGACCCCGCGTGCAGCGCCGCGTCGAGCAACGCCGGGTGCAGGCCGTACAGCTCGGCGTCGCGGGTCGCCTGCTCGGGCAGCCTGACCTCGGCGAAGACCTCCTCACCGCGCAGCCACGCCGCCTTCAGCCCCTGGAACAGCGGGCCGTAGCCATAGCCGGCGTCGGCGAGCCGCTCGTACAGGCCGTCGAGGTCGGCGGCGGTCGCTCCCTCCGGCGGCCACTGGGCCAGGTCGAAGACCTCGGGAGAGTCATCGGGGGCGACGTACCCGCTCGCGTGGCGGATCCACGGCGCGTCGGCCGGGGCGTCCTCCGCCCGTGAGTGCACGGTGATGCCGCGTCGTCCCGCCTCCTCGGGCGCTCCGACGGACACCTGCAGCCACACACCGCCGCGCTCGGGTACGACCAGCGGGGCCTCCAGCGTCAGCTCCTCCAGCAGGCCGCAGCCGACCTGGTCGCCCGCCCGGATGGCGAGCTCGACGAAGGCGGTGCCGGGCAGCAGCGGCGTGCCCGCGGCCGCGTGGTCGGCCAGCCAGGGGTGCAGCTGGACCGAGAGCCGGCCGGTCAGGAGGGCGCCGCCGGATTCGGCGAGCGTCACGGCCGCGCCCAGCAGCGGATGGCCGGCGTCGGTCAGCCCCGCCGAGGCCACGTCACCGGCCGAGCCGCGGGTCTCCAGCCAGTAGTGCTGGTGCTGGAAGGCGTACGTGGGCAGATCGACCAGGCGCGCGCCGGGGAGGAGGGCGTCCCAGTCGACGGCCACGCCGCGCACGTACGCCTCGGCGACCGAGGTCAGCACGCGCCGCAGATCGCCTTCCCCGCGGCGCAGCGTGCCGCCGGCGAACGCGTCGGCCCCGGCCTCCTCGATCGTGTCCTGCACGCTCATCACGAGCACCGGATGGGCGCTCATTTCGAGGAACGCGTCGTGTCCCCCCGCGAGCAGCCCCTCGATCACGGCCTGGAACTCGATCGGCTGGCGGGCGTTGTGGAACCAGTACTCGGCGGTCAGCTCGCCGGTGTCCAGGACCTGACCCGTGACGGTGGAGTGGAACGGCACGTCTCCTGGGGTCGGGGACACGGTTTCGAGCAGCCGGGTCAGCTCTTCGCGCAGCGGGTCGACCTGGTCGCAGTGGGAGGCGACGGTGCTGGCCAGGAGGCGGGCGCGGACGCCCGCCGCCTCGTACTCGGCGACGAGTTCGGCGAGCGCCTGCTCGTCGCCCACCGCGGTGCACGACGAGGGGCCGTTCTTCGCGCCGATGGACAGCCGTCCGTCCCAGCGGGCCAGCCGTTCCTCCACCTCGCCGGCCGCCGCGGCGATGGCCGCGATCGCGCCCTTGCCCACCAGGCGCTCGGCGAACAGGCGGCTGCGCAGCACGATCACGCGTACGGCGTCGGCCAGGGTCAGCCCGCCGGCCACGTACGCGGCGGCGACCTCGCCCTGGGAGTGGCCGACGACGGCGGCGGGCCGCACGCCCAGCGACTTCCAGAGGGCGGCCACCGACACCATCACCGCGAACAGCGCCGGCTGGACGACCTCGAGCCGCTCCAGCGAGGGCGCGCCCGGCTCGCCGCGCAGCACGTCGAGCAGCCGCCAGTCGACGTGGGTCTCGATCTCCGCCGCGCACTCCGCCATGCTCCGGGCGAAGACCGGGGAGGTGTCCAGGAGGTCCACCGCCATGCCGGCCCACTGCGAGCCCTGGCCGGGGAAGATGAAGACGGCGCGGCGCTCCGCGGTGGCCTCGCCCTCGGTCACCTCGGCGGCGGGCTCGCCTTCGGACAGAGCGGTCAGCCCGGCGAGCAGGTCGGTCCGGTCGCCGGCGGCGACCACCGCGCGGTGCTGCCAGGTCGAGCGCGAGGTCACCAGCGAGTGGGCGACGTCGACTGGGCGAAGGTCCTCGTGTTCCGCCAGATGGGCCGCCAGCCGGGCGGCCTGCGCGCGCAGCGCCTCAGGCGCCTTGCCCGACAACACCAGGGGGACGACGGCCGGGGGCGGACCGCCGTCCCCATCCGGGGTGGCTGTTACGGGCGGCTCCTCCAGGATCAGGTGCGCGTTGGTGCCGCTCACGCCGAAGGAGGAGACGCCGGCTCGCCGCGGGGCACCGCCCGCGGGCCAGGGCCGGTGCTCGGTGAGCAGTTCGACCGCGCCGAGGGACCAGTTGACGTACGGCGACGGCTCGTCCACGTGCAGGGTGCGCGGCAGCACGCCATGGCGCATGGCCATGGCCATCTTGATCACCCCGGCGACGCCGGCCGCCGCCTGGGTGTGCCCGATGTTCGACTTGAGGGAGCCGATGCGCAGCGGCCCGCGTTCGCCCCGGTCGCGGCCGTACGTGGCCATCAGGGCGTGCGCCTCGATCGGGTCGCCCAGCTTGGTGCCGGTGCCGTGCGCCTCGACCACGTCGACGTCGGCCGGAGACAGGCCCGCGTTGCCCAGCGCCCGCCGGATCACGCGCTCTTGGGAAGGACCGTTCGGCGCGGTCAGGCCGCTGCTCGCGCCGTCCTGGTTGATCGCCGAGCCCCGGATGACCGCGAGCACGGGGTGACCCCGGCGGCGCGCGTCCGACAGCCGCTCGACCGCGAGGATCCCGACGCCCTCGGAGAAGCCGGTGCCGTCGGCGGAGGCGGCGAACGCCTTGCACCGGCCGTCCGCGGCGAGCACCCGCTGCCGGCTGAACGCGGTGTAGGTGCCGGGGGTGGACATCACGGTCACGCCACCGGCCAGCGCGAGGTCGGTCTCTCCGTTGCGCAGCGCCTGACAGGCCAGGTGCAGGGCGACCAGGGAGGCGGAGCAGGCGGTGTCGACGGTGAGCGTGGGCCCTTCGAGACCGAGGGCGTAGGCGATCCGGCCGGACACGACGCTCGGCGCGTTGCCCGTCACGAGATAGCCCTCGACCTCTTCCGGCGCCTTGTCCAGCCGGGGGCCGTAGTCCTGCGGCTCGGCGCCGATGAACACGCCGGCCTGGCTGCCGCGCAGCGTGCGCGGGTCGATGCCCGCCCGCTCGAACGCCTCCCAGGAGGCTTCGAGCACCAGCCGCTGCTGGGGGTCCATGGCGACGGCCTCACGCGGGTTGATGCCGAAGAAGTCGGCGTCGAACTCACCGGCGTCGTGCAGGAAGTGACCCGAGCGGACATAGGTGGTGTTGGGGGCGTCCGGGTCGTCGTCGAACAGCCGGTCGAGGTCCCAGCCCCGGTCGACGGGGAACCCGGTGAGGGTCTCCCCGCTCTCGGCGACGAGCCGCCACAGCTCTTCGGGCGTGGTGATCCCGCCCGGGTAGCGGCAGCCGACGCCGATGATGGCGAGGGGCTCGTCCGCCCGCGCCCCGGCGGGGACCGGATCGACTTCCACTGTCTCCGTGTCGGTCAGCCCGAGCACCTCGGTGAACAGGTAGTCGACGACCGCCTCAGGGGTGGGGTGGTCGAAGGCGATCGTGACCGGCAGTTCCGCGCCGACCGCCTGGGCCAGGCGGTCGTGCAGCTCGACGGCGGCCAGCGAGTCGAGTCCCAGTTCCCTGAAGCCGCGCTGGGGATCCACCGCGTCGGGGGCGTCGGGGAGCACGGTCCGCAGGACTTCGACCGTCAGGTCGTGCACCAGGTCGGCGAGGAAGCGACGCTGCTCGCTCAAGACACACACTCCGCTCACTCATGTCATTTCGTACGTGCGGTTGACGTCAATCCGGGGGGTGTCATACGTACTCGCGGCTGAAGTCGATCCAGGAGGTCATACGTACTGGCGGCTGAGGTCGATCCGGGAGGTCATTCGTACTTGCGGTTGAATTCGATCCGGGAGACGGACACCACCTGGTGGCCGTGCGTGATGACCTCGATGGGCGCCGGGTGGCCCAGGAACATCACGAGGCTCGCGGTCATGCCGTAGGCGCCCGCGTTGGGGATGGTCACGACGTCGCCGGGGGCCAGCGGGGGCAGCGAGACGTTCCTGGCGAGGATGTCGCCGGGGGTGCACAGCGGGCCGACCAGGGTCGCGGGCGACCGTTCGCCGTCGGGGGTGGCGCCGTTGAGCTCCACCGAGACCGGCAGGAGCCGCCCCAGGCCGGACATGCCACCGAGGGTGTTGATGCCGGCGTCCAGGATGACGAATCTGCGGCCGCGGCTCTCCTTGACGTTGACCACGGTGCAGACCAGCGTGCCGCAGTCGCCGGCCAGGTAACGGCCGGACTCGCAGGCGATCTCGGGCGTGCCCGCCCGCCAGCCGGCGAACTTCGCGTCGAGCACCGTCTCCAGCCCGGCGCGCAGGCCGCCGTACACGGGCCGCTCTCCCCCGGTGAGGTACGGCGCGGCGAATCCACCGCCGATGTCCAGCAGACGGATCGGCAGGCCCGTCTCCCGCTCCAGGCGCGCGGCCACCGAGATGGTGTGGTCGAACTCGGCGACGAGGCTCTCCTCGTCCTTGGAGTTGCTCAGCGAGAACAGGTGCGCCCCGGCCAGCCGGGTACCGGGCACCGCCCGGAGCTCGGGCATCAGCGCGGGGATCGTCTCCTCGTCGAAGCCGAACTGGGAGGGCGCACCGGTCATCCGGATGCTGGTGGCGGCGCCGGGCTCGGCGCTGTTGACGCGCAGCAGGCAGTCCGCGATCACGCCGCGCCGGGCCGCGACCTGTCCGACATGCCACAGGTCGGTGGGCGACTCGACGGAGAACAGGCGGACGCCGCCGTCGACGGCGACCTCCAGCTCCTCGGTGGTCTTGCCCGGTCCGGTGAGGAGCACCTCGGAGCCGTCGAAGCCCGCGGCGAACGCCGCGTTCAGCTCGCCGGTCGAGCTGATCTCGGCGAGCGCGCCGCCCTCGCGCAGCGCTCGCGCGATCTCCGGGTGCGGGTTGGCCTTGAAGGAGTAGAACAGCGAGAACCCGCCGGGCAGCGCCTGACGCAGGTCCTTCTGCGCGGCGGCGACGCGCTCCAGGTCGTAGACGTACAGCGGGGAGCCGTAGCGGGCGGCGAGCTCGGCGTACCAGTTCACGCGTGACCTCCGTCGAGCAGCAGGGCCAGCTGTTTGCGCTCGTTCTTGCCGTTGAGCGTCAGCGGGAAGCGGGGCAGGACATGACAGGCGGCCGGCACCTTCGCGGGTTCGAGCCGCAGTTTCAGCGCGTTCAGCACGTTGCCGGGCGTCAGATCGGCCTCGACGAAGACGATGAGGTCTCGGCCGTCGGCCGGGGGCAGCACCACGGCCGCGCGGACACCGGGGACGTCCATGGCGGCCGCCTCGATCTCGGTCGTGCTCATCCGGGTGCCCCGGCGTTTGAACATGTCGTCTCTCCGGCCTTCGAAGTACAGGTAGCCGTCCCGGTCGAGCCGGCCGTAGTCGCCGGTGTGCAGGCGGACCTCGCCGGTGACCGGGTCGCGGCGGTAGGCGCGCGCGGTGAGCTCGGGATCGCGCCAGTAGCCGGCCATCACGTTGGGACCGGCGACCACGATCTCCCCGGTCTCCCCGGCCGGCAGCGGCCGTCCCGCGCCGTCGAGGATCTCCACCCGGGTGCCGGGCAGTGGACGGCCGACCGCGCCGGGCCGGTCCCGGTCGAGCTCCGGCTCCATGATCGTGACGCGCTTGCACTCGGTGATGCCGTACATGCGCACCACCCGAGCGCCGGGAGCGCAGGCGCGCAGGCTTCGGATGGTCGCCTCCGGCAGCGCGGCCCCGGTGTTGGTGAACATCCGCACCTTCGACACCGAGCCGGTCGCCCGCCGGGCCAGGGTCGCGATCATGCCGCCCAGGGACGGGACGACGGGTACGACGGTCGCGCCGGCGTCGCTGATCTGGCCGAGCAGGGTCAGGTCGGATCCGTCCTGGGCCAGGACCAGCTCGGCGCCGCCGAGCGCGGCGAGGAAGATCTGGTAGAGGCCGTAGTCGAAGGACATCGGGAGCCGGCAGAAGACCACGTCGTCCGGCTCGTATCCGAGCACCGCGTTGATCGCCGAGGCGGCGAAGGTGACCTGCGCGTGCGGGCAGATCACCCCCTTGGGCGCGGCGGTGCTGCCCGAGGTGTAGATCAGGATGGCGACGTCCGAGGGCAGGACCTTGACCGGCTCACGCGCGGCCGGCTCACGCGCGACCGGCTCACGCGCGACCGGCTCGTGCGCCAGCGGCCCCACCAGCTCCTCGACCTCGGGCCAGAAGTCGTCGAGGTCGCGCACCGGCACGGTGGCGACCTCGCGCATGGCCTCGCCGCCGCCGATGACCAGCCTGGGCTCCGCGTCCTGCAGGACGGAGCGGAGATGGAAGGCCTTCATCTCGGGGTGCAGCGGCACGAAGACGGCGCCGAGCCGCGAGATGCCGTAGACGATGGGCACCGTCTCCCGCCGGTTGGGCAGCTGCACGATGACCCGATCCCCCGGGCCCACGCCACTGGCCGCCAGCCGGCGGGCGACGGCGTGGCTGAGCTCGCCGACCCTCTGGTAACTCCACGCGCCGTGCGCGTCGCGGACCGCGTCGCCCTCGGGGCTCGCGTCCATGGCCTCGTCGAGCAGATCGTGGATGAGGCCCGATCGAAGAAACCGCGTCCCGTCCATTATCGTCCTCCCGCCCGTGTGGGAAAAGGAATTTCCAGGAATGTCGATCAATGAAAAGCAAATCACTGAAAATTTATCCCGAACCCTGTTTTCCAATAGACCCCTACCGACCCCCTAAAGCTCCCCTCCCCTCTTCCGCGACCCGCTCACGTTTACCCACCAGGCCCGCGGCCAGCTCCCGCAGACCCGCTCTGTCGACTTTTCTGTTGGGATTCAGCGGCAGCTCGTCGAGATAGCGATAGTGCCGCGGAATGAGACCGGCCGGCAGCGTCTCGACGAGCCGGGTGGTGAAATCGGTCGGCGGCAGCCGAATGCCGGTGTAGAACACCACGGGCACGGCGGTGCCGTTGTTCTCGGCACTCACGGTGACCGCGTCCGCCACCCCGGCGACGCCGCGCACGGCGTGATCGATCTCGGCCAGCTCGACCCGCCAGCCGTGCACCTGCACCTGGGCGTCGGCCCTGCCGAGGTAGACGAGTTCGCCGTTGTCCGCGACCCGGACGCGGTCGCCGGTGTTGTACCAGGTGTGGCCGTCCCGCTCGACGAATCGGCCCTTGTCGTCGGCCGGATCGAGGTACCCGGGCGTCAGCTGCGGCCCGGTGATCCACAGTTCTCCCTCGTCGTGGACGGTCTGGCCGTCCTCGTCCACCAGGAGGTGGCCGTGGCCGGGATGCACCGTGCCGATCGGGGACAGGCCGTTGACGCAGCGGCCGGGCGAGGTCTCCCCCGACCAGCGGTGACCGGTGATCGTGATCGTCAGCTCGGTCGGGCCGTAGAGGTTCTCCACGGTGGAGGCGCTCGCGGCCCGCTGCCAGTCGACGGCGTCCGCGCACTTCAGCGCCTCCCCGGCGAAGAAGCTCCAGCGCAGGGTGGGCATCGCCGCCGCGCCGAGCCCGCCCGTCCTGCGCACCAGGGAGATCGCACTGGGGGTGGAGAACCACACGGTGATCCCCTGCTCGGCCAGGAAGCGGGGCAGGTCGCCGTACGCGTGCGGCGGCACGGCCACCGCGGTCCCGCCGGCGGACCAGGCGCAGAACAGGTCGAACATCGCGCAGTCGAAGGTCAGGTCGAAGGTCTGCGAGAACACGTCGTCAGGGGTGAAGTCGTAGCGTCCGGCCAGCAGCTGGAAGTAGTGCGCGGTGTTCCCGTGAGTGATGGGCACCCCCTTGGGACGGCCCGTCGACCCCGAGGTGAACAGCACGTACGCGGTGTCGGCGGGGTCGACCGGCCGCGGCGCGGCCAGAGCCCGCCCGCCGCCGAGCGCGTCGGGGGTGAGGACCAGCACGTCCACCCCCTGGGCACGCAGCTCCGCCGCCCGCTTCTGACCGCGGTCATCGACGATCAGCGCCGACACCCCGGCGGCCTCGATCATCTGGCGCGTACGGGCCGCCGGGAAGTCCGGCTGGAGCGGCACCACCGCCGCGCCCGCGTAGAGACCGGCGAGGAGGCCGGCGTAGGCCGTGCCCCCTTTGTCCGCCAGAACCCCTACGGCGCCGAGCGGGCGTGGCGAGGCCCGCAGCAGCGCGCCGGCCCAGCGCAGAGCCGACCGATGGAGCTCGGCGTAACTCGCCGTGTCCGGCCCGACCCGGAAGGCCGGTCGCTCCGGCGCCATGCCCAGACCGCGCAGAAAATGCGCGTACAGGGGTCGTGAATAATCTGCGCTCATCTGAACCACCCATTATGGACATTCGCCTTGCCGCCGGATAGCGTCGGCGCCGTGGGCTCTTTCGCGATAACCCGAGATTCGCGATAAGGAGAAAGGAAATCAGCTGTCATGTGGGATGCCCGTTTCGAAGAACTGCTGCGGCCGCTTCTGCCGTTTCTGCCGCCTGATGACAAGCTCGCCGAAAATGCGGATCTTCCCGGTCTCGGCCTCGATTCGCTCGGCATCGTCGAGCTGCTGGCCGCGCTCGAGGAGACGTACGGCGTGCGATTCAGGGACGAGGCGCTGACGAAGGAGACGTTCGCGACTCCGGGCACGCTCTGGAAAGTCCTGTCGGGGATTCCCGCGACCTGACCGACCGCCGCCCGGCCGACGGCCGCCCGACTGGCCGCCCGCCTGATCGACCGGCGCCTGACGAGGTCCACGGGGCCTCGTCAGGCCGATGGGACCGGTGGCCGCGGCAGCACCGCCATCCTCGGGTTCACCGGGACCACGGTGAAGCTGCGCGTGGTGACCGGAACCCGGCCGAACATGGCGTCCTGGCCGCTGACGACGACCTTCGTGACGTTGAGCCGCCGCAGCGTGGCCACCACCTCGGGCCAGCGCAGCGGCCGGACGAAGCCGTCGAGCACCATGGCCCGCACGCCCGCCGCGCCGGTGAGCAGCTTCCCGTCGTGATCGTCGACGATCGGCAGCCGCGGGTCGGTGAAGCGCAGCGCGCCGAACACCTCTTCCTCGGCCCTCTTGCGCAGCGGCTCCAGCACGGCGGAGTGCATGGGCGGCCGCATCCTGTACAGCGGCAACCCGCCGAGCGCCCGGATCCTGCCTTCCAGCCGCGCCGCCTGCCGCTCCCGCACCGAGACCATGTAGAAGTCGTGGTCGATGTAGCAGGAGATGTCGTGCCATTCCCCCTGCTCGCGTAGTTCGGCCAGCAGCTCGCTCAGCTTGTCCTCAGGAACCCGGACGAAGGAGCAGGTGACGAGGTCGCGGTGCTCGTGCGCGAAGTAGTCCGCCGTACACCGGGCCAGTTCGGCGGTCATGCGCACGGCGTCGGGGAACGACAGCGCGCCCGAGTAGGCGGCGGCCGCCTTGCCGCCGAAGCTCGGGCCCGCGCACACGTGCGGGGAGATGTCCAGCGTCCGCTCGGCCCACTCGGCCAGGGCCAGGCTGTTCACCAGGAACGCCACCTGGGCCGCCTCCGAGTAGTCGTCCTCGGAGGCGCGGAAGCGGTCGGCCAGCGAGTAGCCGAGCACCTCGTCGGCCAGGGCGACCAGCCGCCTCGCGGCGGGGTCGCCGAGCATGAACGCCTCGACGTCGGTGAACCGGGTGGGTCCCATCCCGGGGAAGACGATCGCGGTCCGCATGTCCACTTCACTCACCCAGGCCCTTCAGGAAGTCGATCAGCACCTGGGTGAACCGTTCGGGCTCCTCCAGGTGCGGCGTGTGGCTGGACTCCTCGAAGACCTCCCACCGCACGTCGGGGATGAGGTCGAAGTACGGTCGCACGGTGGCGGGCGTGGCCTCGTCGTGCCGCCCGGAGATGAGCAGCGTGGGCACCTGGATGTCCGCGACGCGGTCCTCCACGCCCCAGTCACGCAGCGAGCCGATCACGTGGAACTCGCTGGGGCCGTTCATGGCGTAGTAGACCGTCGGGTCGTTGTAGATCTCCATGAACGTGGCGACGAACTCGCGCGGCCAGGGGTCCAGGGTGCAGACGTGCCGGTTGTAGAAGACCATCATCGCGTCGAAGTACTCCTGGGAGTCGGTCGTGCCCGCGGCCTCGTGCCGGCGCAGCGTCTCGTCGACGCCGTCGGGCAGCCGGTCGCGCAGCACCCGCATCTCCCTCAGCCAGAGCCGGTAGGAGGCGGGGGCGTCGGCGATCACCAGGCCGCGCAGGCCGTCCGGTCGCGCCGAGGCGTGCAGGGCGGCCAGCATGCCGCCCCACGACTGTCCGACCAGCACGTAGTCGTCACCCAGCTCGAGCCGGCGCAGCAGGTTGTCCAGCTCGTCGAGGAACAGCTGCGGCGTCCAGAACTCGGCCCCCTTGCCGGGCAGATGCGTGGAGCCGCCGTTGCCGAGCTGGTCGTAGTGCACGACGGGCCAGCCGTGCTGGGCGAGGACGGCCAGGCCGACCAGATAGTCGTGCGTGCTGCCGGGGCCGCCGTGCAGGACGACGACGGCCGGACGGCCCGCGCCGCCCGGCTCGCCGGTGATCCGGTACCAGGTCCGGTGTTCCCCGAACGGCACCGTGCCCTTCGTGTGGACGGCGGCGGGCGCGGTCACCAGCCCCGCCTGACGGTGTCCGCGATGTGCGCGCGCTGCTCCTCGGTGACCCACCAGCCGACGGGCACGCACACCACGCGCGGGGCCACGTGGTCGAGGCCGGGCAGCAGCGACGCGTACGGGCGCATGACCGTGTGCAGGTCGTTGCGCTCGTGCACGTTGCTGACCATGATCCCGGCCTCGTCCATGCGCTTCATGAAGCCCTCGCGGTCCTCCACCTTCATCGGATAGATCCAGAAGGAGGACTGGCGGTCGGCGGCCCGCTCGGTCAGCTCGAGGCCGGGGACGCCGGCCAGCTCCCGGTCGTAGAAGGCGGCGTTGGCGCGGTGCCGGGCCACCACCTCCTCCGCCCAGGCCAGATTGGCCAGGCCGATCGAGGCGTTGATGTCGTTCATGTGGAACTTGAAGCCCCACTCCGTGACGTCCGGCGGGTTGCGCAGCCGGTCGGCCGTACGGTCGATGCCGAACCAGCGCAGCCGCTCGGCGCGCCGGCGCAGCTCCTCGCTCGGCAGGACGAGAGCGCCCCCGTCGCCGCAGGTCAGATGCTTGATGGCCTGGAAGCTGAACACGCACAGGTTGCCGTGGCTGCCGATGGGCGCGCCGCGGTAGGTCGCGCCCCACGCGTGCGCGCAGTCCTCGATCACCGGCGGGCGGAAGCCGAACCTGGCCTCGGCCTCATCGAGGATCGCGCGGAGACGGTCGAGGTCGAGGGGGTAGCCGCCGAAGTGCACGATCATGATCGCCCGTGTCTTCGGCGAGATCTTGCGGGCCAGGTCGTCCAGGTCGACGTTGAGGGTGGCCGGGTCGATGTCCACCCACTTGACGCGCAGCCGGTTGGCCATGATCGCCCAGTTGGTGGCCTCCATGGTCAGCGGCGTGGACAGCACCTCGCCGCCGTCGTCGTCATCCTCGCGGGCGACCATGTGCAGGGCGAGGTGCAGGCCGGCCGTGGCGCTGTTGACCGTGACGACCTCGTCCCGGCCGATCCGCCCGGCGATGGCCCGCTCGAACTCCTGGACCTTGGCGCCCTGGCCGATCATGCCGCTGCCGATGACCTGGGCGGCCATGGCCGGCGCCTCGGGCGACATCGCCACCCGGAACAGTGGGATCATGCCGTCACCTCGTGAGCGTGAGATCGTCGAGTTCGGCGTACAACGCCCGGCACTCGGCGAGGGTGGGCAGCAGCCCGAGCTTCTCGGCCTCGAGCAGGGAAGGCGCCGCCGCGTCCTTGTCGGAGCGCACGGGCTCGGGGTCGGTGGGCCAGGGCAGGCCGAGTTCCGGGTCGAGCGAGTTGATGATGACCTCCGAGCCCGGTGACCAGGTGCTCGAGCACATGTACACGACGGTCGCCTCGTCGGTCAGCGGCGCGAACCCGTGCGCCAGCCCTTCCGCCAGGTACAGGGCGTGCCGGTTCGCGGCGGTCAGCTCGACCGCGACATGCTCCCCGTACGTGGGCGAGCCGACGCGGATGTCGAGCACGATGTCGACGATGCCGCCCTGCGCACAGCTGACGTAACGGGCCTGGCCCGGCAGCGCGATGGCATGCATGCCGCGGATGGTCCCGCGCCGGGACAGCGAGCAGTTGAGCTGCGCGACCGACAACCGATGGCCCACCGCTCGCTCGAACACCGGCTGGCTGAACACTTCGAGGAAAACTCCCCGATGATCGGAGTGGACGTCCGGGGTGATCAGGAAAGCTTTCTCCACGCCAAGCTCGGCTATCTCCATGTGCGTGCCTTTCAGCCATAGGAAATCTGGCCGTACGTCGAAATGACGGCACCATGATTGGCCGCCCAAGACGCGCGGAACAACCCCTACCGGCCCCCCTAGCGACAACTATGGCGCAATATGCGATAAAGCCATTGTTTTTCGGAACGTTCCCACTCCGCAGGGCCGGCGTCGGCGGCCGGACGACCCGGATGCGCATCGCCACCGGGCCTGACGTGCGGACGTGATCGCAGCGCAGGCGGCTTCGCCCACGAGGCCGCGAGGCGGAACAGCCCCGAGACGATGCCGTTCACCCTCGCCCGGCAACGCTACAGGGCGCTTAGGGGGACTGGTAAGGGTTGTGTGGAGATAGTGCGTAGATAAGCCTATTTTCAGCAGTCTGCTGGAATCCATCGGAAAAGTCCTCAGCGTTGGCGCTGGAGGTAGGAAACATGCGGGAACCAATAAATTCAACCCCGCGTGAGAACGGGAGACGGCGTTGACCGCCACACCGATCACGCAGGAACATTTCCCGCTCGATCAGCGGGCGCCGGCCGTACGGCTGGCCCGGCTGCTCGACGCCGACTCGGTGGTGCCCCTGCATGACCCGGACGCCAGCGGCGTGTCCGCGGCCAGTGGCCGCATAGCGGGTCACAAGGTGATCACCTTCTGCACCGACCCGGCCAACATGGGCGGCGCGCTCGGCGCCGCGGGCTGCGACAAGATCGTGTCGGCCATCGACACGGCGCTGCTCGAAGGCTGCCCGGTGATCGGCCTGTGGCACTCCGGCGGCGCCCGGCTGGCGGACGGCGTCGAGTCGATGGACGGGGTCGGGCGGATGTTCGCCGCGATGACCCGTGCCTCCGGGCGGGTGCCGCAGATCTCGGTCATCCTCGGCCCGGCGGCGGGAGCCGCCGCCTACGGTCCGGCGCTCACCGACGTGGTGATCATGTCCAGGGCCGGCCGGATGTTCGTGACCGGTCCCGACGTCGTGCGGTCCGTCACCGGTGAGCAGATCGACATGGAGTCGCTGGGCGGGGCCGAGACGCACAGCCGCAAGTCGGGCGTGGCGCACATCGTGGTCGACTCCGAGAGCGACGCGTACGAGGCCACGCGCCAGGTGACCCTGCTGCTGGCCCATCGCGCCCGCATCGAACCCCGTCTCGCCACGGCCGGGAAGGACCTGCGCTCATTGCTGCCGGAGCGGGCGCGGCGGGCCTACGACGTGCGCCCGCTGGTACGCGAGATCCTCGACGAGGGCACCCCCTTCATGGAGCTCCAGCCGCGCTGGGCCCCCAACGTCGTCGTCGGCCTGGGCCGCCTGACCGGCGGGAGCGTCGGCGTGATCGCCAACAATCCCCTGCGCATGGGCGGCTGCCTCGACTCGCTCAGCGCCGAGAAGGCCTCGCGATTCGTCCGCATGTGCAACGCGTTCGGCATTCCGCTGATCGTGCTCGTCGATGTTCCCGGCTACCTGCCCGGCGTCACCCAGGAATGGGGTGGCGTGGTCCGGCGGGGCGCCAAGCTGCTGCACGCCTTCGCCGAGGCGGCGGTCCCCCGCGTCACGCTGGTCACGCGCCAGTCGTACGGCGGGGCGTACATCGCCATGAACTCCCGCTCGCTCGGCGCGTCCGCGGTGTTCGCCTGGCCGGAGGCGAAGATCGCGGTGATGAGCGCGGAAGCGGCGGTGGGCATCCTGCACCGCAAGCGCCTGGCCGCAGCGCACGACGACGAGCGCGCGGAGCTGCGGCAGCGGCTCGTCGACGAGCACACCCTGGTCGCGGGGGGTGTCGCCCGCGCCGTGGCGCTGGGCGTCGTCGACGAAGTGATCGACCCCGCGCACACCCGGCCCAAGCTCGCCATGGCGCTCGCGGCGGCCTCGGCGACACGAGGCCGTCACGGCAACATCCCGCTGTGACCGGCTGACCACCACATCAAGAGGAGTGACATGGATCCCATGGCCGAGGCCCTGCTGGGCGGAGCCGCGCCCGGCGACCTGGCGAAGATCGCGTTGCCGAAGGAGTATCCGGCTTCTTACCTCCGGGTCGAGGACACCGAGATGTTCGCCGGTATGGAGGACAAGGACGTGCGCAAATCGCTGCGCGTCGGCCTGGTGCCCATGCCGGAGCTCGCGCCGGACGAGGTCGTGGTGGCGGTGATGGCCAGCTCGATCAACTACAACACCGTCTGGTCGGCCACCTTCGAGCCGCTGCCGACCTTCGGCTTCCTCAAGCGCTTCGGCAGGACCGGCGGATTCGCGGCGCGGCACGACCAGCCGTACCACGTGCTGGGTTCCGACGGAGCCGGGGTCATCGTCGCGGTCGGCGCGGGCGTGCGACGCTGGCAGATCGGCGACCATGTCGTGATCAGTCCGATCCAGGCCGACGACCAGGAGGCGGCGACCCACGAGGACGGCATGCTCGGCGCCGAGCAGCGGGTCTGGGGATTCGAGACCAACTTCGGCGGGCTGGCGCACTACACCCTGGCGCGGGCCAGTCAGCTGGCGCCCAAGCCGGCGCACCTGACCTGGGAAGAGGCCGCCTGCGTCACGCTGTGCGCGGGCACGGTCTACCGCATGCTGGTCAGCCACCGGGGCGCCCGGATGAAACAGGGCGACATCGTCCTCATCTGGGGCGCGGCCGGCGGCCTCGGCGCGTACGCCGTGCAGATGGTGAAGAACGGCGGCGGCATCCCCGTGGGCGTCGTCGGCTCGGACTCGAAGGCCGAGATCCTGCGCAGCCTCGGCTGCGACGTCATCATCAACCGCAACGAGATCGGGATGACCGACGACATCGACAGCACGCCCGAACAGGCGATCGCGCTGGGCAAGCGCCTGGGAGCGGCCATCCGCGCGGCGGTCGGCGAGGATCCGCACATCGTCATGGACTACGTGGGCAGGGCGACGTTCGCCACCTCGGTGTTCGTGGTCCGCCGGGGCGGCTCGGTCGTCACCTGCGGCTCCAGCACCGGATTCCAGCACCACTACGACAACCGGTATCTCTGGATGCACCTCAAGCGCATCATCGGCAGCCATGCGGCGAACCTGCAGGAGGTGCGGGAGTGCGTGCGGCTGTTCGACCTCGGGATGGTGATGCCGACCCTGTCGACGGTCTATCCGCTGGACGAGGTCGCGGAGGCCACCCGGCTGGTGCAGACCAACGGCCACATCGGCAAGGTCGGGGTGCTGTGCATGGCGCCCGAGTCCGGGCTGGGCGTCACCGATCCCGCGCGGCGCGCCGAGATCGGCGAGCGGCGGCTCAATCCGCTGCGCGGCCTGGCGGACGCCGCCCCCGCGGCGCTGGCGTAGGCGTGGCTTCCAGGAGAAGGCGGAGCTGACAGTGGCCGGACACACTACCGGGATCCTGGCGACCGGTTCGTACCTCCCCGAGGAGGAGGTCGCCAACGAGGACCTGGCGGAGCGGGCGGGCGTCGACGCGGAATGGATCCTGCGCAAGACGCAGATCGGGTTCCGCCGGCGCGCCGCGGCGCACGAGGCGACCTCGGACCTCGCCGTACAGGCCAGCCTGGACGCGTTGCGGCGCGCCGACATCGACGTGGACCGCATCGGCTACATCATCGTGGCGACCTCCACCGGCGACTTCCCCCAGCCCCCGACGTCGTACCTCGTGCAGGACGCGCTGGGCGCGCGGTCCGCCGCCTGTTTCGACATCAACATCGTCTGCAGCGGATTCGTGTACGGGCTCGCCATCGCCGACAGTCTCATCGCCCGCCGCCCGGACACCTACGCCCTGGTCATCGGCGCCGACCTGTACAGCAGGCAGCTCGACTTCACCGACCGCCGCACCTCCGTGCTGTTCGGCGACGGGTCCGGCGTCGCCATCGTCGGCACGGTGCCCGAGCCCTCGGGGTTCATCGACTTCGAGCTGTCCAGCCACGGCGCCGCCCATCCGCTCATCGGCGTCAAGGCGGGCGGCAGCAGGCATCCGGCCTCTCTCCAGACCGTCGCGGACGGCGAGCACTACTTCAGGATGGACGGGCGCGGAGTGACGGAGTTCGTGCTGGAGCACGTTCCGCCCGCGATGAAGAGCCTGGTGGGCCGCGCCGGGTTCGGGCTGGACGAGATCGACACGTTCGTCCCTCATCAGGCGAACGGCCGCCTGCTGACGGAGCTGGTCGAGCGCTGCGGCCTCACCGGCTCGCACACTCCGCGCACCCTCGAGAGGTACGGCAACATGGGCAGCGCCTCCGTGGCCGTCGCGCTCGATGAGGCGAATCGGTCAGGAATCCTCAAACAGGACGATCTCGTCTTGCTCGCCGGCTTCGGCGGGGGGATGTCGGTGGGCGCCTGCCTGCTCCGCTGGACGACCAGAGCTTAACGACCAGAGCTTGACGACCAGAGCTTGACGACCAGAGCTTGACGACCAGAGCTTGAGGACCAGAGCTTGAGGACCAGAGCTTTGACGATCAGAACATGACGGCCAGAGCAGCACGGGAGGCGAGATGACCCAGTTCGACAGGATCGGCATCGTGGGATGCGGGGTGATGGGCTCCGGCCTCGCCGACGTGTGCGCCCGCGCGGGCCTCGACGTACGGGTGGCGGTCTCCACGGAGGCGTCCGTGGCCCACGGGCGGCGGCGCCTGGTCAGGTCACTCGACCGCGGCCTGCGCAAGGGGACGATCACCGAGGAGGAACGGGACGCGGCGGTGGGCCGTGTCGTCTTCACCGCGGATCTCAACGATCTCGGCGATCGGCAGATCGTCTTCGAGACCGTCCCCGAGACGGAGTCGACCAAGCTCGACCTGTTCGGCGCGCTGGACAAGATCGTGGAATCGCCCGACGCCATCCTGGCGTCGAACACGTCGTCCATTCCGATCATCAGGCTCGCGCGCGCGACCGGCCGGCCCGGCCAGGTCATCGGCGTGCACTTCTTCAACCCCGTTCCTGTGCTGGCGCTGGTGGAGCTGACCGGGTCGCTCCTCACGACGGACCAGACCAAGGCCCGGGCCGAGGCGTTCGTCACCGGAACGCTCGGCAAGCAGGTGATCCACTCTGCGGATCGTGCGGGTTTCGTGGTGAACGCCCTGCTGATCCCCTATCTCCTGGCGGCCATGAGGATGGTGGAGTCCGGGTTCGCCACCGCGGAGGTCGTCGACCGGGGCATGGTGCTGGGGTGCTCACATCCGATGGGCCCCCTGAGCCTGGCCGACCTGATCGGGCTCGACACGGTGGCCTCCATCGCGGACGCGCTGTACGCCGAGTTCAAGGAGCCGAGCTACTCACCGCCGCCGGTCCTGCTGCGCATGGTGGAGGGCGGCCTGCTGGGCAGGAAGTCCGGTCGCGGCTTCTACGACTATTCGTAGGCTCTTCTCGTACGCGGGGGCTTACGGGCCTCAGCGGCCCGCCCGGGCCGCGTTCAGCGCCCCGTTCATCCGGTCGACGACGAGGGGGATGACCTCCGCCGCGTGCTCCACGAGATAGAAGTGATCACCGGGGAACGTACGTAGCTCGAATCCGGCCGTGGTGTGGTCGCCCCATGCCCGGGCCTCATCGTGGTCGACCTTGGGATCGTCCTCGCCTCTGAGAGCGACGACGGGACAGGACAGCCGCGGCCCGGGCAGGTAGCGATAGGTGTCCACCGCCCGGTAGTCGCCTCTGAGCGCCGGCAGGATCGCCTGCACGAACTCGTCGTCTCCGAGCACCTGCGCGTCGGTGCCGCCGAGCCCGCGCAGCTCGGCCAGGAGCCATTCGTCCGAGCGCCGCCCAGCGAAGCCGGGGCGCAGCGCCGACGGTGCCGGTCGCCCCGAGGCGAACAGCGCCAGAGGGTACGTACCCTCCCGTTCGAGCCTGCGGGCCACCTCGAAGGCGACGGTAGCGCCCATGCTGTGCCCGAACAGCCCCATGGGCATACCGGTCCACGGCCGCAGCATCTCCACGACGCGATCGGCCAGTTCCCCGATGCTCTCGACACACGGCTCACCGCGCCGGTCCTGCCTGCCGGGGAACTGGACCGCCAGGACCTCCATCGAGGCCGGCGTCATCCGCGAGACCGGGAAATAGAAGCTGGCCGAGCCGCCGGCGTGCGGCAGGCAGACGAGCACGGACGACGCCTCGGGCGAAGGGTGGTAATGCCGGATCCAGGCTTCACCGGTGCTTACCGCGTCACTCACAGCAATCCCTTTCTCGGCTCGTTTTTCGGGCTGGCGCAAATCAAGAAAAGCAGTGGACTTTATCTACGAAACTTCACCTCGCGCCGCACCGCGCGGTGAAATCTCTCGGTAGCCGCCCACATTCGGCCGACCCTCTTTGCGATGAACAGGAGAATAACTCATTCAGCCCCGCCGCGCGGACAAGGAGACCCCTAGATTCATCCGCCGGGTAAGGGCCATTGAGGGGTAGTCCACATCGGGCAGCCGACCTCGGCGTCCCAGCCCGAAACCACAGGCCCACCGTGACGAAATGATGAAATAGCCGAGACGCAATGTGATGAAATCCACCGCCACTCCCAGGGTTGTCCAAATGTATTGACAAGTGCCGTGGCGGCCGTAGGAGAATGTTTCTCAAGGGTCTGTGCAAGGATCGGGATGGGGCACGATCCCTCATACCGCGTTAGGGGACGAACGGGAATCACGATGACCCTCATCGAGCGTGACCAAGAAATCACGGATCTGGACAACCTGCTCACCGATTGCCTACAAGGCAAGGGACGGGTCATGGTGATCACCGGACCCACCGGAGTCGGCAAGACCGAACTCGCCTACACCTTCAGCCAGCGCGCCGCCGCGGGCGGCGTCACCTGGTTGAGCGCCACCTGCTCACGAGCCGACCGCAACCTGCCGCTCGGGATGGCCAGCCAGAGCTTTCACAGCGCGGCGCTGCCGATCGAGCACGCCTCGGAGGCGGCCCGGCTGATCGAGGAGGCCGCCTTCAGCGCTAAATCCATCGACACCTCGGCGCACAATCCCGACTGGCTGCACACCATCCAGGGACTGTGGTCGATAGTCCTGGAGCTCTCCACGAGTGCGCCGGTGCTCATCACCGTCGACGACGTCGAATATTCGGACGCATTGTCGTGGCAACTCCTGCTCAATTTCGTACAGCGTCTCAACAATGCGAACGTGTTCGTCGTGGTGACCGCGACCGAGAATCCGCAGGGCATGGATCCGCTCATCGAAGTGGATCTGATGCGCCATCCGCACTGCCAGCACATGAGATTGGGCACGCTTTCCCAGGAAGGCGTCACGAAGATGCTCTGCAAATCCATGGACCAGGATACGGCGGAAAAACTCGGTCCTGATTTCCATGCGGCCGGCGGTGGCAACCCCTTACTTGTCGAGGCATTGGTGGAGGACTATTTACACGAGTCCGGCGAATCTAATGCCCTGGTCATCGGCGATGCCTTCTCCAGGTCGGTGCGCGCCCTGCTCCATCGCACCGACCCGACCTCGCTGCGCACCGCTCGTGGCCTCGCCGTGCTCGGCGACCTCGCCTTTCCCAACCTGCTTGCCGAATTAATCGAACTTCCGCCGGCGACCGTGCAGCAGACCCTTAACCATCTCGCCGCCGTCGGAATCACCGATGGACAGCACTTCTGCCATCCTGAAACCCGGTCCGCCGTGCTCGACGACCTCGACCCCGAAGAGCGCAGAGAGATGCACCGGCGCGCGGCCCGGCTGCTCCACACGGAGGGAGCGGCGAGCACCGCGGTCGCCGAGCACCTCATCCACGCCTCCGACTGCCCGGAGCCATGGGCGACGGTGGAGCTGCGTGAAGCCGCCGATCAGACGCTGCTCAACGACGAGCACGAGTTCGCGATCCAATGCCTGAAACTGGCGATCGCCTTCTGCCACGACGACGCGCGCCGGGCGTCCCTGCGGGCCTCGCTCGCGCGTGCGGAGTGGCTGATCAACCCCGCGGCCACCACCCAGCATCTCGACCATCTGATGTCGATCGCGCGACAGGGCGGGCTCGGGTTCGACGACCTTCGCATGCTGCTGAGGTTCTTCCTATGGCACGGACGGCTTGAAGAAGCCGGGGACGTGCTTCGGCGGCTGAACGCCGTGGCCGCCGAATCGGGCGAGAAAGACATGCGGATGCGGCTGGAAGTCACGCATCAGTGGTTGTCCACCGCCTTTCCCTCGCTTCTCCTGGAGGTCGCGGACGCCCCTTCCGGCACCCCCAAGCCGGGAGTCCCCGGCGTATCTCCCCTTCAGGGGGCCGCCCTATTGTCACGCTTCCTGCGAACGGACGAGAATGAGCAAAAGATCGATACCGCCGAACGCGTCCTGCAGTCCACCACCCTGGACGACTCGAACCTTGAAGCCGTAGAATCCTCTCTTTTCACATTGCTCTACTCCGATCAGGCGGATCGGGCGGCACCACTCTGCGATGTCTTGTACGAAGAAGCCGTCCAACGGCGCTCCCCCACCTGGCGCGCCGTGCTGGCCGGCGTCCGGGCGCACATCGCCATTCGCCATGGAGATCTCTCGATAGCCGTTAAATATGCCTCTATAGCGTTGGACGTACTACCGCGCCGGAGCCTGGGGATTCATATCGCCCTGCCGCTGGCCGCCTTGATCCGGGTCAACACCGAAATGGGGAAGTTCGACGTCGCGGCGCGCCTCCTGCGACACCCCGTACCCACGGCGATCTATCAGACCCGGTTCGGGCTGCACTATCTCCAGGCACGGGCCCATTTCCACCTGGCGACGGGCCTTTCGCACGCGGCGCTCAGCGACTTCCTGAGCTGCGGGCGGCTGATGCGGGCCTGGAACCTCGACACGCCCGTGCTGGTGCCCTGGCGACAGGGTGCGGCCGCCGCGCACCTGCAGATGGGCCAGCTGAACCAGGCGAGAGGCTTCCTCCAGGAGCCCTATGATCTGCCCGGCGGCGACTCGCTCAGGGCGAGAGGGGCCACGCTGCGACTGCTGGCCGCCATCGGCGACCTCAAGAAGCGGCCGGCCCTGCTCAGGGAGGCCGTGGACATGCTCCAGGACGCGGGAGACCGCCTGGAGATGGCCTACGCGCTCGTCGATCTGACCCATGCCTTCAACGAGATCGGCGAACTCCACAAGGCCAGGATGATCGGATACTGGGCCGACAGAGTGGCCGACGAATGCCAGGCCGAGCCGCTGCGCTGGGCGGTGCGGCAGGACGATCCGGCCGAGCAGGAGGCGGAGACCCCGGAGAGCATGGGCCTGCTGAGCGACGCCGAGCAGCGGGTCGCCTCTCTCGCCGCGCTGGGCTACACCAACCGGGAGATCTCCCGGAAGATCTACATCACGATCAGCACCGTCGAGCAGCATCTGACCCGCATCTACCGCAAGCTCAACGTGCGTGGCAGAAGAGACCTGCCCTCGCAGTTCTCCTATGTCGAACTCCGCTGATCCCGCATCGCCTCATCGGGGCTCTTCTCCTCGAGGGACACCCGCCGGAGCTGGACGGTGGCCAGGATCGCCGTGGCCACCAGGATGGCCGTGCCCGACAGCGCGGCCACCCGCATGCCCTCGGTGAAGGCCGTACGCGCCGCCTGGAGGAGGGCTCCCTGCGCGGAGCCCGACAGCTGGGCCGCCACCTCGACCGCCCCGCCGAGCGTCTCACGCGCCGTCTGGGCGGCCTCACCGGGCAGGTCGGCGGGCACCTCGAACGTCCAGCGGTAGATCGCCAGGCCCAGGCTGCCCAGGACGGCGACGCCGAGCGCGGCGCCGAACTCGGTGCCGGCCTCCAGCACCGCCGACGCCGAACCGGCCCGCTCCGGCGGCGCCACCGCGATCACCAGGTCCGAGGCCACCGCCTGTACGGCACCGAGGCCCAAGCCCAGCAGGCCCAGTCCGATCACGAGTGTCTGCACGCCCGGCTCGCCTTCGAGCTGCGAGAGCACCGCGAACCCCAGACCGGCGACGAACATGCCGCCGCCGATGACGAACCCGGGACGGACCCAGCGCACCACCACCACGGCCAGCATCGACCCGACGAGGGCCATCCCCGCGGCGGGCAGCGTCAGTATCCCCGCGACGAACGGGCGCAGCCCCAGCACCAGCTGCAGGTACTGGGCGATGAAGTAGAACAGTCCCATCAGGGCGAAGATCGCGAGCGTGCTCGTGATCAGCGAGATGCCGAAGGCCCGCTCCGCGAACAGGCGCAGGTCGAGCATCGGGTCGGCCAGCGTGCGCTGCCGCCAGATGAACGAGGCGCCGGCGGCCAGGCCCACGGCCATGGCCAGCGCGGCCGTCGGGGTCACGCCCTGCTCGGCGATGTCCTTCACCCCGTAGACGATCGGGAGCACGGCCACCAGCGACAGCGCGGTGCTCCACAGGTCGAGCCGGCCCGCCCGCGGATCGCGATACTCCGGCAGCAGGATGGGACCGAGCACCAGCAGCAGGACCATGATCGGCACGTTGATCAGGAACACCGAGCCCCACCAGAATCTCTCCAGCATCCACCCGCCCACGATCGGGCCGAGCACGCTGCCCCCGGAGAACCCGGCCGCCCAGATCGCTATGGCCAGCCGGCGCTGCCGCGGCTGGTGGAACATGTTGCGGATCAACGCCAGGGTGGACGGCATGAGCGTGGCGGCCGCCGCCCCTTGCAGGGCGCGCAGGACGATGAGCATCTCGGCGCTGGGCGCGTAGGCGGCCGCGGCGGAGGTGATGCCGAAGACGGCGGCGCCGAGGAGCAGCAGGCGCCGGCGGCCGATCCTGTCGCCGAGCGTGCCCATGACGAGCAGCAGGCCCGCCAGCCAGAAGGCGTAGATGTCGACGATCCAGAGCAGTTCGGACCCGCTCGGCTTGAGATCCGCGCTGAGGAACGGCAGCGCGAAGTAGAGGACCGTGACGGTGATTGAGATCAGCAGGACGGGTAGGACCAGAACCGCCAGTCCCACCCACTCCCGTCGTCCAGCGGTCGTCGAAGCCGTTTCCATCCCATACTCCTCGGATAGCGGGTACGCGTGCATACGACGTACTCAGACCTGCCTTCGACCGACTTCAAGATCTTTGTCGAGGAATAAATTCCGACAAAGCGACACCAACGGGTATATATCACGCAATTTCGGTGGCGGTCGGGGGCATTTCATCACACTTGTTGATCAGTTTCATCACGACTTCGTGTGATATAATTTCACTACATATCAATATGCGCGTGACAAAATCTGTGAGGCCAGATGCTCACCTGCGCACAATGCGGCAGACCGTTGTATGCCGCACCTCGGGGGCGACGTCCGCGATACTGCTCGCGGTCGTGCCAGGGGCGGGCATACAGAGCGCGTGTGGCGGCACGCGCGCTGCCCTGCTCCGAAGGGCCACTTTCTGAAGGGCCCCCCGCGGAGCCGGTCATGGAAGCCGACAAGCCCACCAAGCCCGAGACGGTCCCGCGGGAGCCTCGCGAAGGGCTCACTCTCGAACGGATCGTGGGCACCGGCATCGAGATCGCCGACACCGAAGGCCTGGAGACGCTGTCCATGCGCCGGGTGGCGGCGGACCTTGGTGTCGGCACGATGTCTCTCTACCGATACGTGTCGAGCAAGGACGCCTTGATCGAATTGATGGTCGATCGCGTACACGGCGAGGACAAGAATCTGGCGCCCGTTCCGGCCGACTGGCGCTCGCGGCTCGAACTGTCCGCGCTGCGGGAGTGGCGACTCTATTCGCGGCACCCATGGGTGCTGCAGGTCATCGCGACCCCGCAACCGCCGCTCGGGCCGAACATTCTGGCCGACCTCGAACGGGCCATGGGCGCCTTGGACGGCCTCGGCCTCGATCCGGTGATGATGCACTGGGTGACCATCGCCGTAAGCGCTCAGGTACAAGGTGCCGCCCTGCTTCGCGTCAGCGAATGGGAGGCGGAGCGGCGCACCGGCGTCACCACCCGGCAGTGGCGCGCGGCCAAGATGCCGATGCTGTCGGAGATCCTCGAATCCGGGCAGTTCCCCATGCTGTCGAGCCTGCTGGAGAGACAGGAGGAAGTGGCCCACATCGACGAATGGCTCTGGTTCAGTCTTCGCCGCCTGCTGGACGGGGTGGCCGTCTTCGTCGAGGAGCGGGAGAATTCCGGCTCGGCCGACATCGGACCGGGTCTGCGAAAGGCGCTGTGAGACCCGGGGCTCGGAAAGACGCGGTGCGCCCCGAGTCGCGGAAAGGCGCGGTGCGCCTTGGGCCGGTTCATTCGGCGACTTTGGTCCGCGTGGTCCACCGAAAGAGCGGCGGGCCGCCGGACTCCGGCGACGCGCCGACCCGTTCGAAATGCTCGTACCCGCCATTGCGCGGAATCTTTATCTTTCCATCCGAGACCACGTCGTGCATGACGCGGAGAGTGCGCGGGACATCGGCGGGGCCGCCTTCGAGCGCGACCTCCACGGGTCCGCGGCCGGGGAGGGGTGCGGCCGCGGACGAGGGAATGGTCATGTCAGGTACCTCCGGTGATCGTGGCCGGGGGTGGCCGGCCATCGGCGATCTCTAGGGGTTCTAGGAGAATGATCCGGCCGGTTGACGGGCGTGGCGGAACTCGGTGGCGAGGGCGCAGACGTACCGGCCGTAGCTGGAGGGCAGGAGTTCCGCGCCGAGGCGGTGGCACTGCTCGGCGTCGATGTAGCCCATCCGCAGCGCGATCTCCTCGATGCAGGCGATGCGTACGCCCTGCCGGGCCTCGAGCATGTGAACGTACTGGCTCGCCTGCAGGATGGAGTCGGGCGTGCCCGCGTCGAGCCAGGCGAACCCTCGGCCGAGTTCGACGAACTTCGCCTTGCCGCGGTCGAGATACACCCGGTTGACATCGGTGATCTCGAGCTCTCCGCGAGCGGACGGCTGGACGTTCTTGGCGATGTCGATGACGTCGTTGTCGTAGAGATAAAGGCCGACGACGGCGCAGTTGGAGCGCGGGTGCGCGGGTTTCTCCTCGATCGAGATGAGCCCGCCGAGCGCGTCTCTCTCGGCGATGGCGTAGCGCTCGGGATCGCTGACCGGATGGCCGAACAACACGCAGCCGTCCACGTCCGCGGTGTTCTCCTGGAGGATGTCGTAGAACGAATTTCCGTGGAAGATGTTGTCGCCGAGCACGAGCGCCACGGAATCGTCGCCGATATGGTCGGCGCCGAGAATGAAGGCGTCGGCCAGGCCGACGGGCTCGTCCTGGCGGGCGTAGCTGATGTCGAGCCCGAGGTGGGAGCCGTCGCGCAGCAGACGTGCCAGGTTCGGCAGGTCCTCCGGGGTAGAGATCACCAGGATCTCTCTGATATTCGCCAGCATGAGCACGGACAAGGGATAATAGATCATCGGCTTGTCGTTCACCGGCAGCAGCTGTTTCGAGACCGCGAGCGTAATAGGATACAACCGGGTCCCGTGCCCGCCGGCCAGAATTATGCCTTTCACGAAATACCCTTCGTCAGGGAAAACCGGTAGCCGGAGTCGATATTCGTGCACCGAGCATCACACCGCAGCACATCGGAATGGACTCCAAGAGGACCCTCGTTCACCCCCTAGCCATCCCCCCGCGCCCCCCTATGTCGGCCACTAAAGGGTTGCGCCCGGTTTACCGGCGATATGATTTCCCCGGCGAAAGACAGATCGTGACCGCGCTGTGCGGGGGAAGCGGCGTCCGGTTCTGGAAGCCTGCATGACCGAGGAGGAGATCACCCGATGCGGATCCTGGTGACGGGCGGCGCCGGCTTCATCGGCTCCCACTACGTGCGCACCCTGCTCGACGAGGCCGACGGGGACGCGGAGATCACCGTCCTCGACAAGCTCACCTACGCCGGCAATCCGGCGAATCTCGAGCAGGTCCGTACGAACGAGAGGTTCACCTTCGTCCAGGGCGACATATGCGACACGCGACTCGTCGACCCGCTCGTCGCCCGCCACGACCAGGTGGTCCACTTCGCGGCCGAGTCCCATGTCGACCGGTCCATCATGGGCGCCACCGAGTTCGTGCGCACCAATGTGACCGGCACCCAGACCCTGCTCGACGCGGCGGTCCGCGGCGGGCTGGCGACGTTCGTGCACGTCTCCACCGACGAGGTCTACGGCTCGGTCGAGGCGGGCTCCTCGCTCGAGACCGACGCGCTGCGGCCCAGCTCCCCGTACTCCGCCTCGAAGGCGGCCTCCGACCTGCTCGCCCTGGCCTATCACCGCACCCACGGTCTCGACGTACGGGTGACCCGTTGCTCCAACAACTACGGCCACCATCACTTCCCCGAGAAGATCATCCCCCTGTTCATCACCAATCTGCTCGACGGCCGGCGGGTGCCGCTGTACGGCGACGGGGGCAACACCCGCGACTGGCTGCACATCGACGACCATGTGCGGGGCATCGAACTGGTCCGTACCGCAGGCCGTCCCGGCGAGATCTACAACATCGGCGGCGGCACCGAGCTCACCAACAGGGAGCTCACCGGCCTGCTCCTCAAAGCCTGTGACGCCGACTGGGACCAGGTCTCCTACGTCGAGGACCGCAAGGGCCACGACCTCCGCTACTCGGTCGACTGCACCAAGGCCCGCACTGAGCTGGGCTATCGACCACGCAAGGACTTCGACACCGGCCTGGCGGAGACCGTCACCTGGTACCGGGACAATCGCACCTGGTGGGAGCCACTCCTGCCCGACCGCACACCGCCAGACGCGTGACGACGAGCCACGGACGCCGTGGTGGCCGGATCGGCGCTCGAGTACGTCCGGCGCTCACGGCGGCCCGGTCCACCACGTCGTCCGCTCGCGCCAGCCAACGTCCCTGGGGCGTCAGCCGCTCGCAGTAGCCGGTTCGGTGGTCGGATGCGTCGGGCGCTCGTGGACTACCGAAGGACCCGAAGGATAAACCTCCAGGTCAGACGGTCGCCGCAGCGGCGCCCCGTCGCGCGTGTGGGGGCGCCGGTTCGGGTGTCAGTCCTCGATGTGGATGGCCAGCGCCGGGCAGACCACCGCGGCATGCCTGACGTCGGCGGCCTGCTCCGCCGGCGGGTCCGGGTTGAGCAGCACCACGATGCCGTCCTCGTCGCGCTGGTCGAACACCTCCGCGGCGGCGACCACGCACTGTCCGGAAGCGACGCACTTGTCCTGGTCGATGATGACCTTCATGGGATCCTCTTGGTTGTCGTCGTGGGTGCCGTACGGGGGAAGGTCACCAGGTCACGGGGAGTTCGTAGACCCCGTACACGGACCCGTCGTGCTTGAACGGGATCTGGTCCAGGTCGGCGGCCAGCCGCAGGGTGGGGATGCGCCGATAGAGGGTGCTGTAGACGACCTGCAGCTCCATGCGGGCCAGCGGCTGGCCCAGGCACTGGTGGATGCCGAAGCCGAAGGCCACGTGGTGGCGGGCGTCGCGCTGGAGGTCGAGCCGGTCGGGGTCGGTGAAGGCGTCGGGGTCGCGGTTGCCGATGTCGTTGGGCATGATCAGCCCCTCACCGGCGCGGATGACCTGGCCGGCGATCTCGATGTCCGCCAGCACCGCCCGGCGCCGCCCGTTGTGCGTGATGTGCAGGTAGCGCAGCAGTTCCTCCACCGCTGAGGTGACCAGCTTCTGATCCGCCGTCTCACGCAGGAGGGTCAGCTGGTCGGGGTGTTCCAGCAGGGCTAGCGTGCCGAGCGCGATCATGTTCGCGGTCGTCTCGTGCCCGGCGATCAGCAGCAGCACCCCGATCCCGGCCGCGTCCCGCTGGGACAACTCCCCGGCCTTGACCCGCTCGGTCAGCCCGGACAGCAGGTCGTCGCCGGGGTTGGCGAGCTTCTCGCTCAGCAGGGTGTCCAGGTAGCCGGCCAGCCGGCCGAGGGCGGCCGCCCGCTGCTCGGGGTCGGCGTCCCGGTTGATGATGGTCTTGCTGTTGTCCTGGAAGAAGTCGTGGTCGGCGTACGGTACACCGAGCAGTTCGCAGATCACCAGCGACGGCACCGGCAGCGCGAACGCCTCCACCAGGTCGACCGGCTTCGGACCGGCCAGCAGGTCGTCGATCAGGTCGTCCACGATCTTCTGTACGGCCGGCCGCATCGCCTCCACCCGCTTGATGGTGAACGGCGCCGTCACCATCCGCCGCAGCCGGGCATGCTCGGGATCGTCCATCATGATGAAGCTGATCGGCGAGCCCGAGCCGACGAGGGCGGTCGGGCTCGGATAACCGGGCTGGTAGGCGTCGGCGCTGACCCTCGGGTCGGCCAGCAGCGCCCGCTGATCGGCGTAGCGGGTCACCAGCCACGGGGTGCTGCCGTCCCAGAGGCGGACCTTGGTGAGCGGGCCCTCCTTCTGCTTCGCCTGGAGCGCCGGGGGCGGATCGAACGGGCAGCCGGCCGCCCTCGTCATCGGGTATTCCGGGATCTCGGCCGGGGAGTCCAACGTACTGGTCATCAGTTTCTCCAAGGAGGAATCAGTGAGTGGAGGCGAAGTCGGCGAGCGCGTCGACGACCTCTTGGCGGCGCAGGCGGGTCTGCTTGGGCATGTTCCAGCCGAGTACGCCGGTGACTCTGCCGTCGCGGCGGTAGAGCGCGACGAACCGCCGGGCCGAACGGTCGCCCTCCACCACGGTCACCTCGGCGTCGACCGGCAGCACGCCATGGACCTGGATCTTGGTGTCGAACTGGTCGGTCCAGAAGTAGGGCACCGGGCAGTACGGCTGGTCGTCGCCGAGGATGTTGGCCGCGACCGTGTTGGCCTGTTCGGTGGCGTTGGTCCGGTTCTCCAGCCGCAGCAGGGTGCCGAACCTGTCGTGGTGCCAGCGGGCCACGTCGCCGACCGCGTAGACGCCCTCGGCCGCGCGGCAGCGCGAGTCGCACACCAGTCCGTTGTCCACCCGCAGGCCGCTGTCCGCCAGCCAGCCGGTCGCCGGGTCGGAGCCGATCGCCACCACGACCACGTCGGCCGGCAGCACGTCGCCGGTGGCCAGGCGCACGCCCGTGACCTTGCCGTCCTGGCCGGTGAGCCGGTCGACGCCGGCACCGAGCCGCAGGCGGACCCCGCGCTCGGTGTGCAGTTCGGCGAGCAGTCCCGCGACCGAGGGCCCGATCTGGCCGGCCAGCGGCGCCGTCAGGGGGCCGGCCATGGTGACCTCGAGCCCCATGCCGCGCGCGGTGGCGGCGATCTCGGCGCCGAGCACGCCCTCCCCCACGACCACGAGCCGCGAGGCGGCCAGCAGATCCGCGCGCAGCGCCAGCGCGTCGTCCAGCGTGCGCAGTACGTGGACGCCGGTCAGATCCGCCTGACCGGGCAGCGTCCGGGCACGCAGCCCCGTGGCCACCACGATGGCGTCGGCGCGCAGGGCCCGCCCGGCCGCGGTGCGCACGGTACGTACGGCCACGTCCAGGCCGACGGCCGGATCGGCGAGGACGAACTCGGCGTCCAGACTGGACAGAGCGGTCTGCGGTCGCAGCTGAGCCCGTTCGGGATCCCAGGCGCCGGAGAGAACCTGCTTGGACAGGGGCGGCCGATCGTAGGGCAGGTGCGGCTCGGCACCGAGGACGGTCAGGCCGCCCTGGTAGCCCTTGCGCCGCAACGCCTCCGCGGTGGCGAGCCCGGCGGCGGAGGCGCCGACCACCAGAACGCTGGAGGGAGCGCTCACGCGTTCTCGCTCAGCTCGATCGCGGCCGCCGGGCACATGCTGGCCGCTTCGCGGACCGTGGTGTGCAGTTGCTCGGCCGGTTCGGCGTCGAGCAGGATCACGATCCCGTCTTCTTCCCGCTGGTCGAACACCTCCGGCGCGAGCATCACGCACGTGCCCGCGCCGCAGCATTTGTCCTCGTCCACGCGTACTTTCATCGAGAGTCCCTCCTGTGCCTCTACGGGGTGGTGGAGGTGCCCTCCGCGAGAACCTCCTTCGGTTCGTGGTCAGTTAACCGGGGCCGCAACGTTAAGTCAAGCGACTGATTTAAAATAAGCCGGGACGAACGCCAGAAGCCGCCCGGTGTGACAACACGGGCGGCGGTGGGACGACCTGGTCAACCCTTGATGGCGCCCTGGGTGATGCCGTTGACGAAGCTGCGCTGGAAGATGAGGTACACGATCACGATAGGCGCGACGACGATCAGACAGGCCGCCGCCAGCAGGGGGATGTCGGTGGTGTACTGGCCGACGAAGAGCCCCAGGCCACCGGGCGCCGTACGCCGATCCGGGTCCTGCATCATGACCAGGACCAGCATGAACTGGTTCCACGACCACATGAAGTACAGAACCGACAGCGTGGTGATCTGCGGCCACGAGACGGGCAGCAGCACCCGCGCCAGCACGATGAAGTCTCGGGCACCGTCGATGCGCGCCGCCTCGACGAGTTCGTCGGGGATGTTGGAGAAGTGCGTCTGCATCCAGTACACGCCGAAGGGCATGAACAGCGCCACCTCGGCCAGGATGATGCCGACGTAGGAGTTGGTGAGGCCGACCTCGCGCAGGTTGAAGTAGAGCGCCACCACGATGACCTCGATCGGCAGCGTGAGCCCCAGCACGAACCCGAACGACAGCGCCCGGTTGCCCCACACCTTCAGAACCGTCAGCCCATAACCGGCGAGCGTGGCCAGCGTCACCGCGATCGGCACCACGAAGACCGCGATCAGCAGGCTGGAGCGCATGAGGGCGGTGAAGTTGCCCCGCTCCCAGGCCAGGGCGAAGTTCTCCCACGACCACCGGTCCGGGATGCTCAGCCCGCTGAGCTGCGATCCCGGGGGGTGCAGGGCGGCCAGGATGATGCCGACGAACGGCACCAGGATCATGGCCGCCATCAGGACGAGCACTCCGTACCGGATTCCGACACCGCCGCGCATGCTCAACTCTCATCCCTGGTGAAGTGTCGGACGGCACCGACGACGGCGATCACGATCACGGTCAGCACGACGGCCAGCGCGCTGGCGCCGCCGATGTCGCCCTCGTTGAAGGCCAGCCGATAGACCAGCAGGCCGGGCACGTTGGTCTGCCCCGCCGGTCCGCCGTTCGTCGTGGTGAAGACGAGGTCGAAGCTGGCCAGCGCGGCGATCGTGGTGATGACGCCGGCGATCGTGATCTCCTTGCGCACCCCGGGCAGGGTGACGTGCAGGAACTGCCGGTAGGCCCCGGCGCCGTCGAGCGTGGCCGCCTCGTACAGGGACGGGTCGATCTTCTGCGCGCCGGCCAGGAAGAGCATCATGCACAGCCCGCTCATCACCCAGGTCCCGATGAGCCCGAGCGCGACCAGCGCCAGGCCGTAGTCGCCCAGCCAGGCGCGGGTGATCGCCCCCAGCCCCACCAGGTCGAGGACCTGGTTGACGACGCCGGACTCGCTGTAGAGCCACCGCCAGGTGATGCCGACGGCCACCAGCGGCAGCACCTGGGGAAGGAAGAACACGGTCCGGAAGAACGTCATCCCCCGGCGCACCTTGCCCATCAGCAGGGCCGTCATGAACAACCCGACAGCGATGGGGATGACCGAGAAGAAGACGATCAGTATGAGGCTGTGCAGGATGGCCTCGTACAGCGCCGAATCACGAAAAATCTTGATGTAGTTGTCCAGGCCGGCGAAGGTCGCGGGCAGGATGCCGTCCCAGTTCAGCAACGACAGGCGCACCGTGTTCAGCGCCGGCCAGATGGCGAACCCCAGGTAGGCGGCGAGCGCGGGCAGCACGTACAGCCAGCCGCGGGCCCGTCCCCCACGCCGGGGCGGGCGAGTCCGCCCGCTGTCGGCCACCCGCTCCCCGCCGCGGGCCGAGGTGGCCCGCGGCGGGGAGATGGACGTGCTCACATCACGAGCCATGGTGTCCGTCCCACGACTCCTGCAGGGAGCCGAGGAAGTCGTCGACGGTCATCTTGTCGCTGAGGAGCCCCTGGATGCCGGGGGTCAGCTTGTCGATCATGCCGGGCGAGGCGTAGTCGGGGAAGGGGACGATCCCGTTGGCCTGCGCCACCGGGGTGAAGGCGGTCGCGATCTCGCCGCGCAGCCCCTGGGCGCCGAGCTCGGCCTTGGTGTCGACCGGCATGAACCCGCCGTCGAACTCGATCTTCGCCGCTTCCGGCGAGCTCAGGTAGTCGAGGAACGCCGCGGCGACGTTCGGGTGCTTCGTCTTGGCCGAGATGGCGTAGGCGACGCTCGCCCCCGAGGCGACCTTGGCCGGCTCGCCCGATGCCGTGGGCATGAGGAAGAAGCCGGCGTCGTCGCCCAGCTCCTTCTCCACGGCGGTGGCGCCCCAGTTGCCGGTCACCAGGAACGCGCTCTTGCCCTTGGAGAAGTTCGCCAGCGCGTCGGGGTCCGCCGTGGCGCTCGCGCCGGCCGGGAAGAAGCCCTTCTTCGACCAGTCGATCAGCGTCTGGGAGGCCTTCTTCGCGGCGTCGGTCTTGATCGTCCCGCCCGGCTTGCCGTAGACCCAGCTCCGGTAGGCGTCGACGTCGCCGGTGACGTTGAGCAGCGCGTTCCACAGGTGGAAGCCGCCGACCTGGAGGGCGCCGAGGCTCAGCGGGGTCTGGCCGGCGTCCTTCACCTTCTGCATCGCGGCCTCGAACTCGGCCAGCGTCTTCGGCGCCTGCTTGACCATCTTCTTGTTGTAGTAGACGCCGACCACCGACAGCCCGCCCGGCACGGCGTACAGGCCGCCGGTGCCGAACTGCTTGGCCGCCTTGTCGGAGCTGAGGACCTCGAGGCTGGAGGGCGGGAACTTGCCGGTCCATCCGTACGCCTTGTTCCACGGACCCAGGTCCAGGATGAGGCCGGCCGGGACCAGGGAGTTCATCGCACCCGGGTTGTACTGCGCGAGGTCCGGCGCCGCGTCGGACGACATCGACAGCTTGATCGACTTGACGTAGTCGTTGAACGGCGTCATCTGGGGCTTGATGGTGACGTTCGGGTGCTTCTTGGTGAAGCCGTCGATGAGGGTCTGGGTGGGGGGATCATTGCTGTAGGCCAGGGTCAGCGTGACCGGGTCGTTGGGGATGGTCGTCGATACGTCGATCTTCTTCGCCGCGTCACCGCCCGAGGCGCCGGTGCCGCCGGTGCCCGCGCAGGCCGTCAGGGTGAGTGTCGCCGCGGTGCCGAGCGCCGCGAGCGCCTGCCACCGACCTGGTGCTGTCATGTGCATGACCTTTCGCCTATCTCCGAGTCGCCAAACTCCAAGCGGGTTCTTCAACGGACCTCCTGGCGGCCGCTTCTCACCAGGTCGAACCTGGTTCGCTCGATCTCCTCCAGCGAGTGACGCAGGGCCCCGTGGACGACGGCGTCGTCCTGGAGGCTCGAGACCTCCAGGGCCGGCTGGTCCAGGGGCTGCTCGGACAGGTGCCGACGGACCGCGGCGAGCAGGGTCTCGCCGCATCTGGCCAGCGGCCCGCCGATGACCACGAGCCGCGGGTCGAGGATCGCCCGGATCGCCGCGACGCCTTTGGCGAAGCGGCGGGCGACCACGTCGAGCGCGTCCAGGGCCGAGGGTGTGCCCTCGACGACGGCGTCCAGTACGGCGTCGAACGCCCGCTCCCCCGCCGCTTCGAGCCGGGTCCGGAAGGCCTCGTCGCCGTCGCGTTCGGCCGCCGCCTTCGCCAGCCGGACGATCTCCTCGCCGCCCACCCAACCCTCGAACGGGCCGAGACCGTGCGGATGGCGGGGCTCGGGAGGGGTGGCCGCGAACAGGTCGAGAAAGCCGACATCACCGGCGTCGTTGGAGGCACCGCGGTAGAGCTCGCCGTTCAGCACGATGCCGGCGCCGACGCGTTCGCCCCAGTGAACCATCACCAGCGAGTCCTCGCGGCGTTCGGGATCCCGCCACCGTTCGCCCTGGGTGGCCAGCTTGACGTCGTTGTCCAGGTAGACCGGGCAGCCGAGGGCGTCCTTCATCCGGCGATGGAGGAGGTCGCCGGTCAGGCCGGGCATGCTCGGGATGAGGCGGATGATCCCGGTCGCCGGGTCGACTATGCCGGGCGTGCCCACCGAGGCGAACCACAGGTCGCCCGTCGTGATGCCCGCCGCCTCCAGCGTGCGGGCCACCGCGGGCAGGAGTGTCTCCACCACCTGCGCGGCATGGGAACCGCCGCCGAGTTGCACCGCGTCGGCCGCGGCGACCGTACCGGCCAGGTCCGACACCGCGACCCGCAGCTCCTGCGGGCTGATCGAGATGCCGAGCACGTAGCCCGCCTCCGCCCGGAAGCGTACGAGCTGCGCGGGCCGTCCGGCCCTGCTGGAGTCCCGATCGAGGGAGCCGAACTCGACGAGCCCCTCCGCGGCCAGCGCGTTGAGCGAACGGGTGACCGCCTGCCGGGAGAGCCCGACCGCCTTGGCCAGCGCGGACACGCTCATGCTGGTCTCGGTCCGCAGCCGCCGCAGGATGGCACCGGCGTTGACCTCACGCATGAACTGCGTGCCAACGGCGACGACCTGCTCCATGGCCTCTCCCTGATCTCGACTTGCGGGTACGCTAGCATAATAATTATGGACCGTACGGAACTAATTCGTCGAGGGGTGTGACCTGCGATGTCATCCGGTGACGACGATCAGCCCCCGCCGTGGGCGGACACCGTCAAGGGTCTCGCCCACCGCGTTCTCGGACCGGTGGCCGAGTCGATCCGTTTCGTCACGCGCGAAGGCGCGACGCGTGGCTACGAGTACGAGGCGAGGGACGGAGCGCTCACCGTCGCCGCGACGGACGGCGTGAGCGCCTCGGTCGCGCTCCACCACTATCTGCGGGAACGCTGCGAGCTGTCCGTGGGCTGGGACACCGTGCTGCCGTTGCGGCTGACGTCCCTCGCGGACAGCCCGCCCCGGCAGGGCTCGGCGCGGGTTCAGGACGGCTATTACTTCAACTTCTGCACGTTCAGCTACACGATGCCGTACTGGGACTGGGCCGACTGGGAGCGCGAGATCGACTGGATGGCCCTGCACGGCATCACCATGCCGCTCGCCATCACCGGCCACGAGGCCGCGCTGCACGACGCCTACTCCCTCCTCGGTCTCGACGATCACACCATCCGTGGCTTCCTCGGCGGGCCAGGCTACCTTCCGTTCCAGTTCATGGGGTGTCTGGACGGCTTCGCCGGTCCGCTCCCCGCGTCCTGGATCGACAGTCATCGCGAGCTCGGGGCGCGCATCCTCGACCGTGAGCGCGCCTTCGGCATGACGCCCGTCCTTCCGGCCTTCACCGGACACGTCCCGTACCAGATCGCCTCGTCATCGAAGGCCGCGCGCCGCGACTGGCAGGGGTTCGAGACCTGGGTCCTCGACCCGGCCGACCCGCTCTACGAGCGGCTGAGCACCGAGATCGCCCGCGCCCAGATCAAGCTCTTCGGCACCGATCACCTGTACGCCGCCGATCCGTTCATCGAGATGATCCCGGTCGACGCCGACCCCTCCTTCCCCGGAGCCGTGGCGACGGCGACGCTGACCGGGCTACGCGCCGCCGATCCGGAGGCGATCTGGCTCATGCAGGCCTGGCCCTTCTCCTACCAGCGGGAGTTCTGGACCGAGGACCGCGTCACCGCCTTCCTCGACGCGATCCCGAACGACCGGATGCTCGTCGCGGACCTGTGGGCGGAGTACGACCCGCTGTGGGAGCGCTTCGAGGAGTTCTCCGGAAAGCCCTGGCTCTGGTGCGCGCTGCTCAACTTCGGCGGCCGCACCGATCCGGTCGCCGACCTGCGGGCGGTGCCGGCCGCGATCGACACCGCCCTGGCGGCGCCGAACCCGCCCACCGGCCTGGGCCTGTCCATGGAGGCCACCCGCAACAACCCCGTCTTCTTCGAGCTCGTGACCGACCAGATCTGGAACCGGGTCACCGACCTCGACGCCTGGCTCGACGCCTTCGTGGCCCAGCGCTACGAAAGGAGCGCGGCCCCGCTGCGGACCGCCTGGCGCGGGCTCCTCAACACCGTCTACGACACCCGGGGCCTGCGGATCTACCCCGCGCAGTTCAACGGCATCCTCACCGCCAAACCTTCCTACGCGGGGATGGCCGGGGCACGCGCCAACGTCACCGGCACCCTCTGGTACGAGCCGGCGGAGCTGGCCGCGGCCTGGGAGCGGATGATCGAGGTGGCCGAGCAGGATCCTGACCTGCTGACCGGTCCGCTGAGGCATGACCTCGTCGAGGTGGGCATCGCGTTCATGGTCAGGGTCGCCGACCGCTACTACCTCGACGCCGTGGAGCGGTCGGCCGCGCTCGGTGCGGCCAGCCGACCCCATGTCGACAGGTTCCTGCGCGTCTTCGACGACCTGGACCGGATGCTGGCCGCCCAGCCCGAGTACACCTTCCAGCACTGGGAGTCCAAGGCCCTGTCGTGGGCCGGCGACCAGACCGAACGCGACGTCCTGCGGGACAACGCCCGCCGCATCATCACGGTCTGGGGCACCACCACCAGCCCGCTGCTCGACGACTACGCGGGGCGGCACTGGAGCGGGCTCGTCGGCGGCTACTACCGCGACCGCTGGGAGCTGTGGGCGCGTGGCCTCGACAGCGCGCTCGCCACGCCCGGCGCCGGCCCCGAGGCGGACCTGGAAGAGCGGCTCCGTGACCGGGCCGAGCTCTTCCTGCGGGAGGGCCCGGCGGCGCCGCCGCAGGACCTGGGCGACCTCGCCACGGAGTCACGCCGGCTGTTCACCGCCTACGCGGACCAGGCCGACTCACTTGTCCAGACGTACGAACAGGCCGGCTCACCTGCCCAGACGTACGAACAGGCCGACTCACCTGCCCAGCCGCACGGACAGAGCGGCTCACCTGCCCAGCCGCACGAACACGACCGATGAGGAGAACGATGCCCCAGGTGGTACCGCCGACCGAGCGCCGGAACCCACGCACCGCCGACATCGACACTCTGGAGTCCCGCGAGGTCCTCCGGCTGCTGCGGGAGGAGGACGCCCGGGCGGTCGAGGCCGTCGGCGCGGCCGGCGACCGGCTCGCCCGCGCGGTGGACGAAGCACATCTCCGGCTGAACCGGGGCGGAACGGTGCACTACTTCGGCGCCGGCGCCTCGGGACGGCTGGCGGTGCTGGACGCCACGGAGATCACGCCGACCTTCGGGGCGGCGCGCGGCCTGTTCACCGCCCACTTCGCCGGTGGGCTCGCCGCCGTCACCGACTCCTCCGTCGACCAGGAGGACGCCGAGGCGCTGGGCGCCGCCGACGCCGCCGTGCTCGACGAGGCCGACGTGGCGATCGGGATCACGGCGTCCGGGTCGACCCCGTACGTGGCCGGCGCGCTGCGCGCGGCCCGGGCCGCCGGCGCGCTCACGGTGCTGGTCACCTGTAACCCGGACGCTCCTCTCCGCGAGCTGGCCGAGATCAGCGTCGTCGCCGCCACCGGGCCGGAGGCGCTGACCGGCTCCACCCGGCTCAAGGCCGGCACGGCGACGAAGGTGATACTCAACTCGTTCTCGACGGCTCTCATGATCAAGGCGGGCCGGACGTACGGCAACCTCATGGTCGGGCTGCTCGCCACCAACGCCAAGCTCGGCGAGCGCGCGGTGAGCCTGCTCGTCGAGGCGACGGGTGAGGACGCGGCGAGCTGCCGCGCGGCCCTGGCCGACGCGGGCGGCCACATCCCCGAGGCGCTCGTACGGCTGCTCACCGGCTGCTCGGCCGAGCGGGCGCGAACCGCGCTGGAGCAGCACCCGGGCGTCCGTGCGGCGGTGGCCGCGCTGGCGGACGGCAGATGAGCCTGGGAGGCGTGAACGTCGGCGGTGGAGAGCCGACGAACGTGAACGTCGGCGGTGGCGGGCTGGCGGGCGTGGACGTCGGCGGTGGGGGGATCAGGGTACGGATCGAGGCGGGCGGGTCGATCATGTCCGGGGACGACGCGTCTCCGGTGCCGCGCGTGCAGGGCAGGGTCGACCTCGATCGGCTCGCGGCGCGGATCATCCGGGTCGTCCAGAACGCCGTGGGCGGCCGGGAGATCGACCGGTTCACCGGCATGGCGATCGGCACGACCGGGCTGCCTGGCCTGGTCCCGGACCCGAGCACGCTCTGGCACCGCCTGCGCGGGCGGTTCGACCTGGGCACGCTCGTGGTCACCGGCGACATGGTGACCACGCATGTCGGCGCGCTCGGGTTCCGGCCCGGAGTCGTCGTCGCCGCGGGCACCGGCGTCATCACCCTCGGCACCGACCTGGCCGATGTCTGGAACCAGTCCGACGGGTGGGGCTACCTGCTCGGCGACCACGGCGGCGGCGCCTGGATCGGGATGCGCGGCCTGCACGCCGCGCTGCGCGCGCACGACGGCCGGGCCGGCGGGTCGCCCGCCCTTCTGGAGCGCCTGACGGCTCATTTCGGGCACCCCTCGGAGCTGGTGGCGCTGGTGTACGCGGCGGGGTCGGCGGCCCACCACTTCGCCTCGTTCGCGCCGTCCGTCGGCGAGGCGGCCCGCGACGGGGATCCGGTGGCCCGGCAGATCTGGACCGAGGCCGGCCGGCAGCTCGGCCAGACCGCGCTGGCCGCCGCGTCCGGGCTCGAACCGGTCTTCTCCTGGGGCGGCCGGCTGTTCGACGCCGCGGACCTGCTGATGGAGCCCTTCCAGAGCACCGTCAGGACGCTGCTTCCCGAGGCTCGCTTCGAACCGCCGCGAGGCGACTCCGCCGACGGCGCGCTCGCCTTGGCGCGAGCCGCCGCCGAGGGGTCGGTACGGCCGCACCATCCCTATGTCTACGTCTTCACCGAGGCGTCACAGGAGCGGCTGGACAGCGTACGAACAGGTGGTACGGAACGGCGCCGAGCATCGGCGGCGACCCCGGAGAAATGACCGGATGAAACTGTCGGTGCCCGAGTGCACACTGAGCGTATGTCTGATGAGCCTCTCGAAATCGGCGAGATCTCCATCTCCGAGTGGTATGCCCACACCGACAAGATGGCGGAAGTCAGCTTCCTGACCATCGCCCGCCGGCTCCCCTCCCTCGTGCGCCAGGCGCTGCGCATGGCCTGGGGAGCCAGCCCGCGCGACACCCTGGCCACCGTCACGCTCAACCTGCTCGGCGGGGTGTTCACCGCGTTCGGGCTGCTGGCCACGACCGGCGTGCTCGCCGCCCTGTTCAGCCAGGGTCCCACCCCCGACCGCGTGATGGCGGCGCTGCCCAGCCTCGCCCTGGTCGCCACGGCCGCCGCCCTGCGCACCGCCATGCAGGCGGGCGCCGGCTGGGCGCAGTCCCGCCTCACTCCGCAGATCTCCCGGCTCACCGAGGAGCGGCTCTACGGCCTGACCAGCCGCGTCGACCTGGTCGCCTACGACGACCCCGACTTCCACGACTCCCTCGAACGCGCCAGCATGCGGGGCGTGGCGGTGGCCGACTCGGTGGTGTCCTCGGCCATCGACGTGGTGACGTCCGTGGTCGGTCTCACGGCCGTGGCCGGGGTGCTCGGCGTCCTCCACCCGCTCATGCTGCCGCTGCTCCTGCTGGCGGTGCTGCCCGACGCCTGGGCCGCGGTCCGCAGCGCGCGGATGGGCTACACGACGATGTACTCCCTCATCCCGGCCCGCCGCCGCAAGTGGATCATCGCCGAGCTGCTGGCCGAGCGCGAGTCCGCGGCCGAGGTCCGCTCGTTCACGATGCGCGGCTTCCTGCTGCGCCTCTACGACGCCGTGGCCAAGGCCGAGCAGGAGGTGCTCCTGCGGCTGGCCAGACGGCAGACGGTGGCCCGGCTCGTGGGCGAGGCCTTCGGCGGCCTGGGCACCGGCGTGGTCTACGTCGCGCTCGGCATCCTGCTGGCCCTCGCCGCGATCCCGCTCGCCGTGGCGGGCACCGCCGTCCTGGCGATCAGATCCGGTCAGCAGTCCCTGAGCAGCCTCATGTACGCCACCAACCGCCTCTACGAGCAGGGTCTCTACTTCACGGACTTCCTGGAGTTCTGCGCCGACGCCGAACGCCGGCTGCCCGGTCCCCGCCCGCTCGCGGCGCCCGAGTCCTTCCAGTGCATCGTCGCCGACAAGGTGTCCTTCACCTATCCGGGCGCCGACGAGCCCGCGCTCTGCGAGGTGTCCATCGAGATCAAACGCGGCGAGATCGTCGCCTTCGTCGGCGAGAACGGCTCGGGCAAGACCACGCTCGCCAAGATCCTGTCCGGCCTCTACGAACCCGACTGCGGCACCGTCTCCTGGGACGAGACCGACCTCAAAGACACCAACCCCGAAGACCTCCGATTGCGCACCGCGGTCATCGCGCAGGACCACACCCGCTGGCCGCTCACCGCCCGCTACAACATCACGATGGGCACCGACAAGGGCGAGCCGGCCCTGCACTCGGCCGCCGAGGTGGCCGGGGCCGACGAGGTCATCGGCGGTCTCCCCCACGGCTACCACACGCTGCTCGACCGGCGCTTCAAGGACGGCCAGGAGCTGTCCGGCGGCCAGTGGCAGCGCATCGCGGTGGCCCGGGGCTTCCACCGCGACGCGGCGCTGCTCATCTGCGACGAGCCGACCGCCGCCCTCGACGCCCGCGCCGAGCACGCCCTGTTCGAACGCATCCGCAGCCACTCCGACGGCCGCACCGTCCTGCTCATCACCCACCGGCTGGCCAGCGTCCGCTACGCCGACCGCATCTACGTCCTGGAACACGGCAGGGTGACAGAGCAGGGCAACCACGACACCCTCATGTCCCTGGACGGCCTGTACGCCGACCTGTACACCCTCCAAGCCAGCGCCTACCGCTAACCAGGCACCCACGGAGCAAGTGCTGCCATCAAGCCGCCTCGTCCTGGGGATCGGGGGTGGGCGCCAGCCGCACGCGGCCGGGGTGGGCCTTCTCGTCGGGGAAGACCCACTTCCGGAGCGCCCAGAAGCGGAAGACCATGGCGATCAGCGTGCCGATGATCTGCGCGCTCATGAAGTCGGCGATCTCCTGGGTCACCAGGCTCACGTCCGGGGTCTCCATGCGGAACACGTACCGGGAGATCCATAGCGGCGCGGAGCTGAGCACCAGACCGACGCCACTGACCAGGAAGAACAGCGCCGCCTCATGACGGCGCTCGCGGCCGCCCCTGGTCCGGAACGACCATTCGCGATTCAACACGTAGGACACGATCGTCGCCACGAGCACCGCGATGACCTTCGCGGTCACCGGCTTCGGCTCCAAAATGGTGAGCTTCAGCCCGTAGAACACCGTGTTGTCCACTAAGAACGCTGTTCCACCGACCACCGCGAACTTCAGCAGTTCACGATGCTTCAGCGCAAGCGCGTGCAGCGGTGCCGGCAATCTCGCGAGTACTGCTTTCGCTATTCGGAGCACCCCCGATCTTCTCACCAGCCGAACACCTTGGTAACAAGACGGCTTGCCCGGCTCCCGCGCACCGATCTTCAGCCTAGGGTCAGCTCGCTACCAGGCCGAGGCGGACGAGGCTGTCCGCGGTGTCGGCGATGGCGGCCTCCGGGTCGCGCGGCTGCCAGCCGAGGACGTCACGGGCCTTGTCCGCGCGGACGACCGGGATCCGGCCCAGCTGGTCGACGATCGCCCGTAGCTCGGGATTCGTCCGCGCGGCGGCCCTGACCTGCTCGTCGGCGAGCTCCAGCTTCGGCACCTTGGCCGCGACCTCGCCCAGATGGTCGCTCAGGATCTGGGCGGTGCGCAGGAAGCTGATCATCGCGCCGCTGCTGGCCAGGAACCGCTGGCCGGCCGCGGCGGGGTGGGTCATGGCCCGTACGTGCAGGTCCGCGACGTCCCGCACGTCCACCACGCCGAAGAAGACGCGGGGCGCGACCGGCATGTCCCCGTCGAGCATCGTCTTGACGAGCATGGTGGAGACCGACAGGTGCGGGCCGAGCAGCGGGCCGAAGATCCCGGTGGGGTTGATCACGGCCAGTTCGAGGTCATCGGCCTCGGTCCGTACGAAGTCCCAGGCCGCGCGCTCGGCGATCGTCTTCGATCTGGTGTAGGCGGTGTTGTCGTCAGCGGGGTCGGTCCAGTCGCGCTCGTCGTACTCGTCGCTCGCCTTACGGCTGTAGCCGACCGCGGTGAACACCGTACGGTCTTCGGCCCGATCTCGAGGCTACTTCGAGTGGGAGCGTCTGTCAGAGCCTGATCGCGTGCGAACTTCGCCGCCCCTTCGGCCATCCAACCCTGCATGACCACACACACGATGACCCGTACCGTACTTGGCACGACTCTGGCCGCAGGCCTGGTGCTGGGCGGCCTCGCGCCGGCAGCGCACGCCGCGACGGCGCCCGCCGTCTTCGGTCCTTCCGGATATGGGGGCATCACGCTGGGGATGAGCGCCAAGACGGCCAAGGCCAGCGGCAAGATCGTGCACGCCGGCCCGGCCGGCTCCTCCGCCTGCACCGGCTGGAGCCTGAAGGCTCATCCTGTCGGCAGCGACTCCGTTGGCCTCTACATCTCCAAGAAGCATGGCGTCGCGGTGATCTTCGCGCCCAAGGGCGCCAAGACCCCCGAGGGCATCGGTCTGGGCTCCACGTACCGGCAGATCAAGAAGGCCTATCCCAAGCTGAAGACGGCCGCCAGCGGCTACCCGTACGTCGATATCGCCGGCAACGCGAAGGCCTACTATTCCTTCCTTCTCAACAAGGGCAAGGTGTACGAGATGGCGCTGGGGCTTCACAAGCAGGACTGCGTCAACTGACCTGATGCGGGGCCTCGCATGTTTCTAGTCGGTCTGTTCGGAAAGTTGGAGTTTCCGGGAACCGATGAGGAAGGCATGGACATGGGCGCCGATGACAAGATCCGTAACAAGGCGGAGGAGCTCAAGGGCCGGGCGAAGGAGACCCTCGGGAAGGCCACCGACGACGAGGACCTGCGGGCCGAAGGGCGTACCGAGCAGGCCGAAGGGGGCCTCAGGCAGGCCGGCGAGAAAGTCAAGGACGCCGGGAAGAAGGTCAAGGACGCCTTCAAGAAGTAACGGCCACGACGAACACCTCCGGGCATGGGGCCGCCCTCGCGCTTGACCGCGCGAGGGCGGCCCTGACGCTGTGACGGTCACCCGGGTCAGTCAAGCTCGACTCCGGCGGCTCCGAGCGCGGCCAGCCTGCACGTGCAGATACTTTACGTAGTCGGATATTAACGTTCCGTGGATTATGTGCTTCTATGAGACCTAAACGCATCGGCAATTTCTCCTGAGAAGCCGCGCTGGGTGAGGATTGTTGTCCCGCAGGGGAAAATCCATACCTGCACATGCATCTGCACCTGCGCGGCAGCTCGCGAACCGCCATAAGCGCTGGATGAGCACCGCCGAAACGGCGATCCGTCCTCAGGCCAGCCACTAGATCAGCAGACGAAAGGGGCAGTTCCCGGCTCACCCGTCCGGGCATTGACGCCGCCGAGGTCGACCGAGCGCCGCACGCTTTCTCCGATCTCGAGCCATCGGACCGAAATGAGAAAGAAGTGAGCATCACCCTGCGCATCGCGCTCTGCTTAACCATCGACATGCTTCTCTCGCTGGTGATCGCACTCATCGCCTTCATCGTGGCGAGAGAGAATGGGGTGCCGATGGTCGGAGCCCTGGGATGGAGCGGGGGTACGTTCATCGCGACTGCCACCCTCGTCACCACGATCATGAACCACACAGGGGCATTCGATCGAGGGCAGAAGAGCCCCTAGCGGGCCGCTTCACGGCTCAAGGTAGGGAGCGCACGCGGATGGGCCACCGGGCGTCCGGTGACCCACCCACCCGGGGAGGGGTTACAGGGCGGCCGCCAGCTTCTTCAGGATGGCGGCCCGGGCCGGAGTCAGGGAACGGCTGATGACCGCGGCGTTCACCTGCATGACGTAGGCGTTGATGGCGGCGGCCTTGGCCGTGGCGTTGCCCAGCTCATCGGCGCGCTTGGCGGCCTCGAGTACGGCGCACATGGCTACGGCGGGGACCCCGCCCGGCCTGGTGACGAAGCGCCTGCTCAACGTGCACAGGTCGGCGTAGATGACGACCAGCTTGAAGGTGACGGAAGACGCCTGACCGGCGTTGCCCGCGACGTCCGTGGCGGTGGCGGAGAAGGTGTTGCCCGCCGGGTCGAAGTCGTACGCGGGGCCGGAGATGTTCTGGCAGGTGGTGGTGGCGACGCCGGAGAGGTTGTCCGCGGCGGTGCAGGTGATGTCGACGGTTTCGAGGATGCCGTAGGTCTCCTTGGCGCCGGTGTAGGTGACGGTCGGCGGGGTCTTGTCGAGCTTGACCGTCAGGGACTTGTCTTCCTCGATGTTGAGGGCGCGATCCGTGGAACGGTACGTGACGGTGTGGACGGCGTCGGTCGACAGAACGATCGGGCTGGTGTAGACGGTCCAGGGGCCATCGTCCACGCTGTACTCGGTGCGGGCGATGCCGGAGATGTCGTCGGTCGGCGTGAGGGTGACGGTGACGTCGGTGTTGTTCCAGCCCGCGGCGAGCCGGGGTCAGCGGGCCACGCTCGAGCTCCACCCGTAGCCGCGGATCATGCCCTTGTCGACCAGGCTCTCCAGCTCGGCGAAGACGTCCTCGGCGGCAGCGGCGTCGAACCGGTCAAACGTCCCGGACTGCTCCTCGGCCACGCGGCGGCGCCTGAGCCCCACATCGTCACTGCTATCCACCGCCTCGCGGCATCCCTGACCGCGTCAGCCCGGGTCACGCGGTCACGAAGGTCATCACACTTCGAGCGGGAAGCGTGACGGTGAAGGAACCGTTCGACACGCCGGTCGTGCCCTGGGGTGCGACGTTCCTGCTCGCGTCGGTCAGCCAGGACGAGACCCTGGACGCGGTGCCGTTCGCCAGGGTGAACTGCTGGCTGACCGCGGAGGTCCCCTTGTTGAGGGCGACGACGACCGTGGAGTCGCCGCCCCGGTACGCCGAGACGTACACGTTCGGCGCCGGGTTCGCCGTCGCCTCGATCCGCACGTATCCGGGGCGGACGAACCTGGCGAAATGCGCCATGTTAGCCCCGCGCTTGCTGATCTGGCCGTCCTCCCGCATGGGGCCGTAGCTGCGGCCGGATGCACCCGTATTTCGGCCGGTGCGCGACGTGCTCGCCGGCGCTGGCCATGCGGCCGGTCGGGAACTACGTCTCGGTCCATGGGATGTACGCGTCCTGCTGGCGATGCCATAGCCGTCGCCGCGCCATGGCCCGTCGGGCCGTGGCCGCCTCCTCGGCCGCGGGGCCGCACGCGGCGCCGCACGCC
>NZ_JBEZDM010000055.1:0-55789 GCF_040648335.1 Nonomuraea sp. NPDC049158 | reverse complement strand
GGTCGCGTTTGTCGTCTCCGCACCGGGGCGCCCTTACTCGGCCACTCGACCCAGGGGTGCAGCAGTCTCACCAGCCGAGAACGCAACGGCCTTGGTCTGCAGGCGGACTCGAAGTCCTTCGAAGTGGTGATTGACGTTGTCCAGATGCGCTCCGACAACCGCGAAGATCCCCTCGAAACGCTGCTTCTGTTTCTCGCGCGTCAGCCCTCCGGCCCATTTCATGGACCGCGCTTCCAGGAGGGTGATCGGGATATCGTCCTCAAGCTCTCCATGGATCACGACGATCCCGGGATCTGTGGACTCCGACTTGGCGGCGACCGAACCGTCGCCGGTGACCTGTATGGTGACAATTCCCGGAATGCCATAGAGGGAAGGCGACACCGTGAGCGAGGGTGAAGCCTGCTTAGCGAGCTCGAGGTGTCCTGGGGAGCGGACGGACGGATCGGTGGCCCTCCAGAACGTGCCGGCGATACTGCTGCCACACGCATCTGTGCTGGACGTCACAGGTGTGATCACCTCTGAGAATTCGTTCATGATACGGAGCCCTTCCAACCTGACGCTGCGCTCGGGACCGACCCGACCGGCTAGTGAGATGGCGGAACGCCTGCGGTCGGGCAGCAGTCGACCGAGATCCGATGTCCAGGCCGGGTGCCCTGGACGCTGTCTTGCCCCTCCATCATTCCGCTGTTCACTCGCGCCCTGGCCTTGCATCTGAAGACCACTGCCAGGAAGTGTGCAGACGCAGATACACCGCACCGGCCCATGGCGTGCGCCGGATCCTGTGCCAGGCAATGGGCCGATTTGCGTGCGATCCACAGACGCTTGGCCGGTGGCGGACTGTGCCCGCAGAAGACACGCCGGCTGCCGTCGGCCGAGGCACTGCGGCTGCGCGACGGGGGCGGCGATGTGGGTCTTTCCGGCACCGGGCAGGCCAAGCAGCGCGGCGTTGGCCTCGACAAAGGCTAAGGCGGCCAGGTCGCGGACGTGGCGGGGATCCAGTTCGGGCTGGTGGAGAAATCAAATACCCAGGCCATCTACCTGGCCGCCCTCGAGATCATCGGCAACAACGATATTCCGATGGGAGAGCAATCTCCCGACCATGATCTGAAGGGTTGCCGCACGCAGCCCCACCGCCTCCCGACTTGGCCGTGGCACCTTGCCGTGAACCAAATTACTCCGCAGGGTGTAGCAGTTCTTGAAGAATTCGGCTGGGCTTTCGCCAGAGAACTGCTGATCACCGAGCCGAGAAGCCAGGGATTGACCAGCCTGTCCGATCGACTGTTTACGAAGGCTCCTCAAGGAGCCGATGAGAGAGTCTCTCTCCCGGACCGGAAGATCTGCGCGCTTGGCCTGGTCGATGAGATGATCCACAAGAGCAACTTCAGCGTCTGATCGGTCGTCCGGCTTGATGAGAGTTTCAACGGCCATCATCAGCATCAGGAAGCGAGCATCGACGGATGCCTCGGAGAATGAGGACGCGAAAAGACTATGAGCGACAAGTTGTGCATCGTCGAGAACCAGATCGCTTCTGTCCACGAGGGCCAGCGCCTGGGTGACAACGTCTTGGACAGGGCGACTCAGCACAGCCCTGACCGGCATGGCAGTCACGAACAAGGGCGTTGGTTCACTGGGAAACACCAGTATTCCGTGGACATCATCCAGCACTTGCCGAAGCTGACCAGGAACGTGCTCCTGGAGGATGCGGCGACCACTATCGGCTAGCTGCCCTTGTGGTGCTCGCGTACCAAAGTCGGCACCAATATTGAGCTTGGCGAAGGACAGCATGAGTGCGGCGCGCCACTGCCGCGCGGCGGCCTCGGCCGCCGCGATGGAGACATAATTCCTGCCGCGAACTATGAGGAAGGAACTGTCAACCGCCCATCGCTCCATCGTGACACGGTTCCCGGGATCCATTTGAATGCACGAGTCGGCCTCGACTCCCGTCACCTGGGACGTATTTCCAACACGAAAGCGAATTCGAAAGTCAAACCACCCCTCAGCGGTCGCTCCGGGCTCGTTCGATACCTGAGTCAACAATAGACTCCTCTACAGAGGTCGACCATGGGAAAAACAAGTCACAGCCCAGCCGGGGAGCTATGGACCAGTAAACCTGGTCCTGGGCTCAGTTCATCAATCTGCCTGAGAGGATGCTCGCCGACTGCAACCATGCCCTCAGTCACTGTTTGATACAGGCGGTTCTGCGATTAGTCGAGGGCGAGTGCCTGCCGGGAGCAATCGGTGTACACCAGTTACCAACAAGGCGCGCACCGGGTCACGGCGCGGATGCAGTTCCGCCTCACACCCCGACACTACACCCTTCCTGTGAACCTTCTCAAAAGGTCCACTTAGCCGTGGTCGCAACCAGCGGCCCAGTCAATCCAAAGGCAGGATTATCCGTTCTCGACCGTTACGCATCCTCCGAACTTCGCTTCAGAGTGATTAATCGCCAGAAATACATGTACGCGGCGGCGTGGGTTGGTGTGCTTACAGAAGCTGGACGCACCGCCGGGTGTGTCGCTTGGCCGTCACACTGCTCGGCCCACCCTTTATTGGGCGTTAAAGCTCTTTCCTGAGCGATGGGAGGTCGAATCGGCCACGGCTATTCGTCCTCCTCCATCTCCTGGGAAGCGTACTTGACGCCTCCCTCCAAGTCCGCTTCGTAGATCGGGATCTGTTCAATGCCGAGGGCCTTGAGCAGGAATGCCGTGGGGATGCGGTAGTGGGTGCCGACCTGGATGACATGGCACGGAAAGTTGCCCGAGTGGATTAGTCGGTATGCGGTACCAGAACAGATTCCCAGAGCTCTCGCGGCAGTGCCCAGGTCGACAACCAGAGGGAGGTGGAATGCCTCAGCGAAGGTCATCGGTGTCCCGATCATCGAGGGGCTCCCGTCGAGCGCAGGGACAGGGTACCGATGAGGCGCCTCTTGGTAGGGCGCCGAGCGCAATCAAGAATGTCCGTCAACCCGAGGCGCTGGGCCAGCACCCCAAGACGGACTCCTTCGATTTGTGAAGGGGTGGCGGCTAAGCGGATCGGGGCGGAGCGCTCGCCGATATGCCCGGGTGGAGCTGTCTTCGACTCCCATCTGCCGCCGGGGAACCGATTCAGACCTTTCGGAGGAGCGAATACGAAGAGATCTTTCACGGGAGTTTCCCGGCTGCCGGAACGAGCCTCGGACCAAGCCCTGCTCGACACAGATTTGAGAACCTTCTCGCCTGCACCTGGTAGATCTGCGTCGATGGTCGTCAAGCCCTCCAGAAGAGTGGTGGCCATCTCGGCTTCGAGATCCTCAGGGCTCACGCGCAGCCGGATGGAGATCATGGAGAGGGTCCGGCGCATCCAAGGCTCCGCCAGCCATAGGGCGAACAGCCGTCCCGTCTCGTTTGTCGGCCCTTCTCGCTGTGCTGCATGGATTGCCTCCCGCCAGATTGCGTCGCGTAGAGTCGTGTCCCTGCCAGAGACGCATACCGCGTCACGGGCTTGGCGTGCGGTCAGTCGGACGAGGCCGTTACCCGTATCGATCAACAGTCCGTCGTGTGCTCCTGATTCGATCCGCTCGTTGACGATGCGGGACAGGGCGCCCCATCGGTGATTCGCCATCAGTGCTCCTTCACCGCATAGGGCAACCGCGTCGTTCACTCGGGGATCGCCCTATACGAGGATGGGCCGAGACCACTGGTCAGCCCAAATTCTCTGGTGTTGGGGATAGTTTCCAGAGTGTGCTCACGCGCTTCAGCACTGCGAGTGCAGAAGACATGTGATCTGGCTCTCACCGGATGTACTTCTGGTAACTCGCAGTTGAAGCGCCACGGTTGCACTGGATGCAGGTTGTCCCTGGCGACCGGGTTGATCGTACACAGTCGATGCCTAGGCCGATCGGCAATGCCGATCACCCGGGGCGGTCTCACAATGAGACAGAGGTCGAGGAGACTGGACCGTAGATCCAGACGCTCTACCCGAACCTTGCACTGAACCATCCCTTCACTGTGAGGCCAGGGGTGCTTAACGAGCGTTTCGAACGTGACAGTTCCGAGGAACTCGGCGGTTGCGTCCACGGGAGTGGGTACGAGTTCCCCCTGGTCACATGCGTGGCGACCGCAAATGGAGATGGCCATCGCGGTGGCTGGCGAAGCAATGACCCGGACGTGTTGCGATCCGTGGTGAAGACCATGTCCGAGGCCGACACCCTGCGTGGAGCACCGTACGGCGAGTGCAGCAACGAACGGACCAGTGCGCGTAACGGCTATCGCCGTCGAGAGTAGGACATCCGCGCCGGCACCGTGCACCGGCGATCCCCAAGCTGCGCTCAGGCTCAGGTCTCCCCGATTGGCTCGGCACTGCGGGTAGACGAACTGGTCGGGCAACCGGCATCAAGCACGTCTCCAAAAGCCAGGTCAGCTGGCACCGATGCGGTCGGCGTCTTCCTCGACCGAACCGCGATCATCCGGCTGGTCAGCGCCGTGCTGGCCGAGCAGAGCGATGAGCGGGTCGAAGCTCGCCGCTACATGGGATTGGACGTGCCGGCCAAAGCCCGTCTACGTTTCGTCCCCGGCGATACACCCGCCCCGGCTCCGATCCCGCAACCATTGACCGATTGACCTGCGGATGCAGGATCTCATCAGCGGTCGAGCTCCTTCACGGCCCCGCCCAGTGCTGAAAGGTCAGTGATGACGATCGTGTTTCGTGAGGCCTCGACACCCCGTTCCGCCAGTTGCCTGAGTGATGCAGAGATGGTGTTGCGGCTGACCCTGAGATGGAGGGCGAGATCGGTACGAGTGAGGTGCAGCACAGCCGGCCTGTCAGGTGCGGCACCGCTCCAGTTGCGGCTGGCGAGGCGAACCAGGGCGAACGCCAGCCGGATCCAGGGGGGACTGTTCCCCTGCACGATCATCGACTCGATCAGGCGCCCATGGGTATGCGTCACCACCGGGAGGGTGAGTGAGCGCTCCGCAACGGATCCGAGGTATGCGTCAGGGCGCACAACAGCGACTTTGCACGGCAGCAGTGTCTCAACGCTCGCAAAATGGCGACAGCTCTGCAAGACAGCAGTTCTCCCGACGAGCTCGTATGGCCCGCGGAAGGCGAGGATGCTACGTTCGCCGTTCAATTCCGTACGCTCCACCTTGACCAGACCCTCGATGATGATGACCACTCGGTCGCCTGGTTCGCCTTGCCTGAGGAGGAGCTGCTCGGTGCGGCAGTAGTAGGTCGGAGATGTTTTGATGAGATCTTGCAAGAGGTCTTGTTCGGGGGTCGCTTGCACAGGCCAAGTGTAGAAGCTTCCGAGCTCGCGAGGTGGTGTGTTCGAACACTTGGAAGGCTGGTCAGGGAATGGCGCATTGATCATTTCCATAGCCGCCGAACAGCGACGATGACGCTCGTTAATGTGAAGAAAATTATCGTAATTCGGTGATCACGAAGAATACTGATCTTTATTCTTGAAGTCGAGTGGGTTCGTGTTGGTGGAGGTCAAGGTCAGACCGGTCCCGGCCAATGCCGTTATAGGGGTTTGCGCTGGTAGCGTCCGCCGGATGGCGGAGTGGATCAAGGTCGGCGGGGCGGGTCGGCTGACGGATCTGGTGGGGCTGGGGGCGTTGACGTCGCTGGTGTCCCGGCAGGTCTTGGATGAGGTGATCGACCTGCATGGTTGTCGTGAGGAGCGGGTGCGGAAGCTCCCGGCGCATGTGGTGGTCTACCTGCTGATGGTGTTGTGCCTGTTCGCGGACGACGACTACGAGGAGGCCGCGGAGAAGCTGACCGGCATGCTGGCGGCAGCACCGGGATCGCGCTTGGAGCCGCCGACCCGCGGTGCGGTCACCCAGGCCCGCAAGCGGCTCGGGGCGGAGGTCATCCGGGAGGTGTTCGAGCGGGTCGCTCGTCCGGCAGCAACAGAGGCGACGGCCGGCGCGTGGCTGGGCCGGTGGCGGCTGATGGCGATCGACGGGTTCACCCTCGACGTCCCGGACACGGCGGCGAACCTGGCCGAGTTCCCCACCGACAGCGCGGGCGGGTACGAGACCCTGTACCCTCAGGCCAGAGTGGTGGCAATCAGCGGATGCGCAAGCCACGCGATCGTCGCGGCGGACGTGTCGGGCTGCTGGGACAGCGAGCAGACCCTCGCGTACTCCCTCTACGGGCGGCTCACACCCGAGATGCTGCTGACCGCCGACCGCGGCTTCTACAGCTACCACGCATGGCAGTACGCGGCCTCGACCGGCGCGCAGCTATTGTGGCGGGTCCAGGCCGGCCTGTACCCCTACTGGCTGAAAGATCTGGACGACGGATCCTGGCTCGCCGTCATCACCAAACCCACCAAGCTGCGCCAATCACAGAAGGACCGGCTGCGTGAGGACGCACGCCGGGGGCGCGAACTCGACCCGGACCAGGCGGTAATAGTTCGGGTGGTCGACTACACGGTGCCCGACCGGCGCGGCGAGCACATCCGGCTCATCACCACCATCCTCGACCCCGCCGAGGCGACCGCCGAGCAGCTCGCCGCCTGCTACCACGAAAGATGGGAGGCGGAAACGGGATTCGCTCAGCTGAAGACCCACTTGCGCGGCCCAGGTCGTATCCTGCGGTCCCGCACCCCCAACCTAGTCCTCCAAGAGATCTGGGCCTACCTCCTCACCCACTGGGCCCTGGCCACCCTGATCTGCACCGCCGCCACCACAGCCGGAGTCGACCCCGACCGGATCAAGTTCCTCGCCACGCTCCGCATCGTGCGCCGCTCGGTCACCGACCGGGCGGCCTTTCCTCCTGAACCCCCACACGACCTCTGGGCCACGACCGTCCACCACGTCGGACGGCCCCGTAATCGCAACCCCGAACGGCGGCACCGCACCTACCCTCGCGCCGTCAAACGCACCCGACGCAGCAGTTACCGCGAACGACGCCCCGGCGACAAGAGCATCCGCCACCCCGGACCACCCACCGTCCAGCTCATGCCCATCACCCGAGGCACCCCATCCAGATGATCTATCTAAACGGCATTGGGGTAGTCCTGCTGCCAGGCGCGCGCCCGGTCGTCGGCTCAAACCACAGGTCTGAGCCGGCCGCCGGTACTTGACGCTGGCCCGCACCTGCGGTCGGGCTCGGCGCGGCGTTCGGCGATGGCGTCGTTGAACTCCTCGATCTGTCCGAACATCAACCTTTTACCTCAGTGCGGCACCATGCCGACTGCAGTAACCACGTGCCATGCACCCTGTCCCGCACACGACGGAGCGGGTTACCCAAAGGCGGAAGGCGGCGTTCTGCCGTTGTAGTAGGCCAGGAACTCCTCTGGGTCCATTCTTCCCCACTGTTCGTCCGTGGTCTCCGCGACACGTTTGCTGACATGTTCCTGAAGAGCCTGCTCCTGCCGCCGGACGGCGGAGACGTCGTGGCTCGTTCTTTCCAGGTTGGCCACATTTGCAGGCAGTGGCCCCTCCTCTGGTACGCGCGCACTTCGCCAGGCGTCGTCGACACGGCGTTGGGCGTCGTCCAAATGCTGTCGGGCCGTGTTGAGGGGGCGGCCTGCCCTGTTCAACTGACCGGCGTAGTAGGCCGCGTCCTCAGGTGACGACGCTCCCGTAGCAGCCATTCGATCCTCGATGCCCTGGACTTTCCTCCCGGCGCGCCCCACCGCCGCGTCCGCTCTGCCCAGCGGAATCCGGCTACGTACGACCTGCGCTTCCAGGCTGCTCGACGGTCGGGCCTCCTGCCTGATCAGTGCGCCGAATATCCGGCCGACGAGTTGCCTCATCTTGACAAGATTGATCATCACCTTGTTCGCCAGCGCCTTGAGCCTGGCCAGCAGTCGAGCTCCGATGGCGGGATTCGTGGCCACGATATAGACGGCGGTACACGCGGCGACCGCCAGAAAGCCAAGGGCGGCATTGCCCCATTCGACGGCGTTCCCCGCGGTGGCCATGTTGTTCGTGGTGACGGCGAGCCGCTGCTGGAGATCGTTGATGTCGCCCATCAAGCCCTCTACGAAGGCGTTCGAGGTATCTGCGGCGACTCCCTGATTGACGGCCGCACCCTGCTGGGCCTGTGCCGTACCACCGGAAAACCCCTCATGCGAGCTCACCGGACCCAGCAACTCCTCAAGCCGCTCCCGAAGCGGACCCGTATCGGTAAGCGGCGGAAGCCCCAGAATCGCAAGCCCCTGGGCAATCGTCGAATCACTCATCTTCGCCCCTCTGGCGACCGCTTTACGTCATTCCTTGCCATTGGACAGAATCCCGGCGTTCATCAGCCTTGCTCGACCAGCCGGCTTCGAACAAGACCAGTGATCAGCCTCCGAGAGCTTGTCTCACTCGGTTGATGTACTCCAGACCGACTTCCTCGGCGGTGTCGTTGTTCGCTGCCATGGTGAGTTGGCCGGAGCCGGCGTGTTCCAGGTCGTCGGCGATCCGTGCGAGTTTTGCTCTCAGATTGGTCGCCAACTTCGCATAGGGAGCGCTGATCTCCTCATGGGACAGGCCACAACCATTCGCTAGGATGCCGTCCAGTTGCTGGCGCAGTTCGCGGTACTCCCGGGCGAGCATTCCCATATTGCGGCCCGCCGCCCGGCGCCCCTTGACATCAATGATCGCCCCATCATGGGAAAACTCGTTCATCAGCCCTCCAGTTTCCGCACCGTCTCGTACAAAGCTGTGGTGATCTGAGGGAACTCGTGATCGTGCCGGGATTCGAACTCGTCGAGCCGCGCATCCAGGGCTTCAGCCAGGGCGACCGCTTTGGCTTCTTCCTCGGCCTTCTTCTCGGCCAGTTGTCCGCGGCGGTCTTCCTGCGCCTGCCGTATGGCGGTCACGACGTGCCTCGCCAGGACCTCCGGGGCGAGCCTCATGGCCCGCGCCCCAACGAACAGTCCCTCCAGCAGCCCGTCGTCCGCGACGAAGGCCTTGACCAGGCCATCCGCCGCCTCTCCGACTCCGCGAAATCCGTCATCGTCTCCGAGGGAAGCCACGCGACTCTCCAATAAGCGAACGCCCGTCACCGACGCGGATCAGGCAGGTAGACCATCAAGGCTCAGAGTCTGGTGCCCGGAATGGCCAGGGCGGCGACCACTCGATGTGCGCAGGGGAAACATCAAGTCCTCGGTCGGTGAACGATCAGTGCCGGCACCAGCATCCTGCCTGTTCGTCAGGGCTATCCGACGCTGTCAGCGGCCATATCGGTGGGGCCGTACAGCGCGGCGAGCAGTCAACGATGATCAACTTGCCGTTATCGCCGGATATCGTAGCGGATGACGTGGAGACCTGTCAGGTACCAGAACTCGCGCATAGGGCTTGACCAGGTCTTCTGCGCTCGGCCCCTGCGGGCATGGGGCAGCCTCGGACGCAGCTGGACGGTACGGCCACCGAGCCGGTCGCCCTTCGCTGGCCAACGACGCACGATGGGCGGTTTAATGTCGCTGGACTCCGATGCGCCAGATGTGGCCCTTGAGACTGGAGTGATGAATGGCTGCGGCATCTGAGGATGAGGACCCCATCGGCGAAGGTCAAGCCGCCGGCGGCTTGGTGAGCGCCGTCGTGGGCCAGGACGGCCTGTTGGACAGGCTCCGGCTGGACGCACGGGCCATGCGTTCCGGATCCAAGGACCTGGCCGACCACATCATCGCCGCCGTACGGGCGGCGCAGCAGGATCAGCTGAGGCGGGCCGGCGAGTCTGCGGCATCTCCCGAGGAGGGTGTCGACCCGGAGCAGTTCTTTCGCCGACTGGACGACATGGAGGCCCAGGCGGCCCGGGATTTCGCCCGTCTGACATCGAGCCTCGATGAGACGCTCCGCCGCCTGGAAGAGAAATGAGACTACACGGGGACGGGCCGGCGCGGCTTCGGGGCGGCATCCGGCCCTCGACCAGCGGGCGGCACCCCTCGTCTCTGGCTGTCCTACATCGAGTAGGCGCCGGAGGCGAGGGCGATGACGCCGACCACAGTCATCAGCAGCGCCGAGCCGGGGTGCATGGCGATCGAGATGCGGATGTCCTGCTTCTTCCAGGCGAGCCAGACGCCCGGATAGAGGAAGACGAGCTTCGACAGGACCGTCCAGGGGGCCCAGAAGTGGTACACCGAGAAGAAGAAGGTGTTGAAGAACGGGGCCCACTTGCCGAGCTGCGGGAGGCGGGGCAGCAGGAAGCCGCGGAAGTAGTACTCCTCGATCAGGGGCAGGGTGAAGCCGGTGAACGGGGCGCAGATGAGCAGCGTGGTGAGCACGACCTCTTGCGGGTAGCCCTGGAGGTAGGTGGTGCCGTCGGGGCCGGCGCCCTGGTAGTTCACCCAGGTGAAGAACCAGTCGTAGACGATGTTGTCCAGCGGGGTCAGTGAGAGCGAGACCACGGTCATCCACACGAGGCACGCGGCCCCGAGCCAGAAGACCTTGCCGCGAGAGAGCGGCTTGTCGCGGTAATGGACGACGCCCTTCATCGTGAAGCCGCCGGTCTTCTTCTTGCCCAGCCACAGCAGGATCAGCTGGAGCGGGAAGAGCACAACCGCGAGGGCGATGGCCCAGGCCAGGAAGATCGGGAAGTCCATCGCCCGGACCAGGGGGGCGGCGATGAACGCGTACACGGCGACGATGACCGCGCCGGGCACCAGGTGCAGTGCAATGGAGAACGGGACGGAGTGACGGTCGGCGAGGAGCTTGGCGACGAAGCCTTTCGGCTGGGCGCCTGGGGTGTCGGCCGGGGGTCGCATTGCTGTATCCATGCCGAGAATCGTGGCCCCGCGACCAAACATGGAGCTGACATGGCTCTGATACGGCTTCGGTCGCCGTGAAAGGCGCAGGTCACGGCGCTGCGGGAACGGCAGTGGCCCCGCCTCGCCGGGAAAAGATGGCGAACGCGGGGCCGGATGCTTAATCCGACCAGGGCCGCGCGGTCAGCAGAACGCGAGGGATCCGTCCGGCCGGACGGGAACCCGGCGTTCCCAGTGCACGTAGTCGTCCTCCGCCAGGGCGTCCTCGTCGATGGTGATCCCCCAGCCGGGCCGGTCGGGCCGCAGCTCCAGATGCCCGTCGACCGGCACGTACGGGTCCGGGCACCACCTCGTCGTCTCCGGCTTGTACTCCAGGATCGAGAAGTTGCTGCAGGCCGCGGCGAAGTGCACGTTGTGCGCGGTGGCCAGTGGCCCCATCGGGTTGTGGGGCGCCACCATGGTGTTGAAGGTCTCGGCGAGGGTCGCGATGCGCCGCATCTGGGACATGCCGCCCACCACGCAGATGTCCGGCTGGACGATGTCGGCGCCCCCGTGGGTGAGCAGGTTGAGGAACTCGTGGGGGGAGTACAGGCTCTCCCCGGTGGCCAGGGGCACCCGCAACTGCTGGCGCAGGTAACCCCAGGAGGCGAAGTGCTCCGGGCGGAGCGGCTCCTCCAGGAAGAGCGGGTCCATCGGCTCCAGGGCGTTGCCGAGCTGAACCGCCTGGTAGGGCTCGAAGATCTTGGCGTGCGCGTCGAAGGCGAAGTCGAACTCCGCCGGGCAGCACCGCCTGACCTCCTGAGCCCATTCCGCCGTCTCGGCGACGACGAGGCCCCAGCGTCCGGCGTGCAGGTCCGTACGGAACGGGCTCAGCTTGAAGGCGGTGAATCCGTGGCGCCGGTGCAGCTCGGTGGTCTGGCGGAGGCACTCGTCGGGGTCGGGCGCGGAGTAGAGCCCGCAGTAGACGCGCACCCGATCCCGTACGGCCCCACCGAGCACCTGGTAGACGGGCACGCCGAGCGCCTTGGCGGTGATGTCCCACAGCGCGTGGTCGATGGCGGCGATCGCCGCCAGCCCGAGCGCTCCCTGCGGGAACCTGGCGCTGCGGAGGAGGAGCTGGGACACGTATTCCACGCGTCGCGGGTCCGCACCCCTGATCTGCCCGCCGAGGTAGTCGAGCAGGGGGCCGAGCGCCAGGTCGGGACCGTGGTTGTAGGCCTCGCCCCAGCCGCTGACGCCCTCGTCGGTGTCGACGCGCACCAGCACCCGGGGACGATCGCCGACGCGCTGCACGAACGAGCGCAGGCCGCTGATCCTCATGACGCCGCCACGGGCAGGGGCCCGAGGTCGTCGGCCTTCGCCCACTCGGTGAGGATCCGCGCGACCTCCTGCCGTTCGGGTTCGCCGAGGACGGTGCTCGGCGCCCGGACCGCGCGGTCGCACAGGCCGAGCTGGTGCATCGCCTCCTTGACGACGCTGACGTTGTTGGCTCCGCCGTCGACCGCGCGCAGGTGCTCGAACCGCGCGATGTCCTGGAGCATCCGCTCCGCCGCCGGATAGCGCTCCTCGCGCAGGGCGTCCCTGAGCCGGAGCGAGAAGGCGGGGTTGACGTTCACCAGCCCGGAGGTGAAGCCCTCGGCCCCGTGGACGGCGTAGGACAGCGCGTACGGTTCGGCCAGCCCGGCGATCCAGACGAACCGGTCGGGGCCCGCCTCCGCGCGTACCTGCGCGAAACGGTTCACGTCCGCGACGGCGTACTTCAAAGCGATCACGTTGGGACACAGGTCGCCCAGCCGCGCCAGCAGCCGGCCGTCGACCCAGGAGTTGCGCAGATAGAGGACCAGGGCCAGGTCCGGCACCGCTTCGGCGATCTCCCTGTGGTAGTCGAGCCAGCCCTGGGCCGACACGTGCGGGTGCACCGGCTGGTGCACCATGACCATCCGGATGCCGTGCGCCGCCGCGTGGCGGGCCTCCTCGACGGCGGTGGCGACGTCGTGGCCGATCCCGGCCAGGAGGTGCGCCTCTCCCCGCACGGCCTCCGCGGCGGCCGTGATCAGCTGAAGCCGCTCCCCGGCGTTCAGGGCGTAGAACTCGCCGGTGTTGCCGTTCGGGGTGAGCACGTTGACGCCCGCGTCGACCTGGCGGCGCAGCAGCGAACGGTACAGCGCGAGGTCGGGGACGCCGCCGGCGTAGGGCGTGACCGGGATGGCGACGACGTCGCGCAGGGCCTGGGAGAGCTCACCGAACCTCACGGCCGGCCTCCTTGATCTGCTGGAGCGCCCGCTCCTGGAATACGCTGATGTGCTGCAACACGAGTCGGGCCGCCTCGTCGGCCTGCCCGTTCAGTGCCGCCTCGAGGATCTGCCGGTGCTCCTGCGCCTCGTCCTCCCAGGAGGGACGCTGGGACCAGACGTTGACGGAGATGAGGGCAGTCTGGTCGCGCAGCTGGTCGAGCACGCCGACCAGCACCTCGTTGTCGCAGTCGGCGTAGAGGGCGCGGTGGAAGTCGCGATTGGCGAGGCTGCGGGTCACCTCGTCCGTCGCCTCGTCCGACTTGCGCAGGGCCTCGCCGGCGAGCCGGCCGCCGTCGCGCAGTCCCGCCTCGACGCTTCGCCGCACCGCGGCCGGCTCGATCAGGCACCGGGCGTCGAACACGCTTCGGGTGAGGCGCTCGTCGACCTTGCGGACCGTCACCCCGGTGTATTCGCTGATGGTGACCAGGCCGGCTCCGCTGAGCGTCTTCAGCGCCTCGCGCACCGGAGTCTTGGAGACACCGAAACGGCTGGCGAGCTCCACCTCCACGAGGGACCGCCCGGCCGGCAGCTCGCCGCTCAGAATGCCGCGACGCAGCGCTTCCAGGACGAGAGCCGTCCTGGAAGACGCTTTGATCGCGCCCAACGCTGTCTCACTCACCCGCACTCCTTCACTTGTCGTCGACCACCGTAACCGGCGCTCCGTCTCGCCGCCCGGGGATCGGAGGGCACATGGCCCATTGTATAGAACCGACCATACCCTAAATCTCATATCTCATGTACCGTATGGCAACCGCACAGCGGAGCGCAGTTCTTGGTGAACGAGAGGAAAGACCCATGACCCGTCAGCAGCATCCGGCCGAGGTCCTCGGCCGGCACGCCCTGTCCCGGCGCGGCTTCATCCGGACGGCGGCACAGGCCGGCGTCGCCATGGGACTGGCGTCCGCGGTGAGCGCCTGCGGCGACTCAGGCGGCGGCAGCGGCGGCGCCGTCACGCTGCAGTTGTGGGACACCGACACCCGCCCGGAGCGCACGGCCAACCTCAAGAAGCTGATCTCGATGTTCGAGGCCAAGAACCCCGGCATCCGCATCAACTACCTGGGCCTGCCCACCGACCAGTACATGCAGAAGATCAACACCGCGATCGCGACGCGCTCCACGCCCGACCTGCTCACCCCGAAGGCGTCCGACCTCGCGGCCCTGGTGGCCCAGAACGCGCTCGCTCCCCTGGACGAACGCCTGAAGAAGGCCGGCCTCGAACAGCAGATCTCCGAGCAGATGCTCAAGTCCTCCCGGGCCGCCGCCCCCGACGGCAAGCTCTACCTGACGCCCACCACCAGCCTCGCCGACGTGATCTACTATCGCGCCGACTGGTTCAAGGAGGCCGGGCTGAAGGCGCCGGCCACCTGGGCGGACTTCGACGCGGCCGCGAGCCGCCTCACCGACGCCTCCTCCGGCCGCTTCGGCTACACGCTGCGCGGCGGCAACGGCTTCTTCGGCCAGCTCGTGCAGATGGTCTATCCACGCGCTGGCGTGAGCACGTTCTTCCGCGAGGACGGGTCCTCCACGCTGGACGACCCCGCGGTGATCGCCGCCTGCGAGAAGTACGTGGCACTGTTCGGCAAGCAGACCGCGCGCAGTGATCTGACCGCCGACTTCAAGACCATGGTGGCCCAGTTCGGCAACGGCGGCGCGGCCATGTTGAGCCACAGCATCGGCTCCTACCCCAACCACGTCGCCGCCCTGGGAGCCGAGAAGGTCGGCGCCGTCGCGCCCTTCCCCGGGCCGGACAACCAGGTGCTGACCGGCTGGATGACGACCGGGTTCGCGATGTTCCAGAAGAGCGAGCACCAGGAGGAGGCCTGGAAGTTCCTCGCGTACACGATGGAGCCCGAGGGCAACAGCTTCTGGGCGCAGAAGTCCGGATACCTCCCGGGTAACAAGACGGTCGCGAAAGAGAAGTGGGTGACCGAGAACGCCGCCATGAAGGCCGCGCTGGACGCCGCCGCCAAGCCCGGCGTCGTGACCCTGGAACAGCCCTACTACCTGCCGGAATTCAGCTCCATCACCGTCACCGACCTGCTTCCGGAGTGGCAGAAGGTGCTGCAGGGCAGCCTGACGCCCCATGACTTCCTCACCGCCGCGGCCGCGGCCCTGACCACGGCCAAGCGCAAGTACGACAAGGAGCACGGATGAGCTCCACGACCGCCGAACCGGTGCGCCGCCCGCCCGCGGCGCGCCGCCCCACCGGGTCCCGGGCCGGGCACGCGTACCTGCTGATCGCGCCGGCCGTCGTGCTGGTGCTGGTCTTCCTGTTCTATCCCGTGCTCAGCGTCTTCTGGGAGAGCCTGCGCCACCACAACCTCACCCGGCCCCTCGACGACGGGTTCGCCGGCCTGGACAACTACCGGGCACTGCTGGCCGACGAGGTGTTCTGGCGGAGCCTGCGCTTCACCGCCCAGTGGGTGTTCGTGGAGGTGGGGCTGCAGTTCGTGTTCGGCCTGGCACTGGCGCTGGTGCTGAACCGCACCTTCGTGGGCCGCGGGCTGGCCCGCGCCCTGGCCTTCAGCCCATGGGCGGTGTCGGGCATCCTCACGACGACGATCTGGATCCTGCTCTACAACCCCACCACCGGGATCGGGCACTACCTGGCGTCCATGGGCATCGGCGAGTACGGGACCTCCCTGCTGTCGGAGCCCGGCACGACCTTCTGGGCCTTGGTCATCGCCGAGCTGTGGAAGGGCATCCCGTTCTTCGCCATCCTCATCCTCGCCGACCTGCAGTCGGTGCCGCTGGAGCTGTACGAGGCCGCGAACGTCGACGGCGCCGGGCCGCTGCGCCGGTTCTCGTCGGTGACCTGGCCGCACATCCGCAAGGCCGTGGTCATCGCCACGCTGCTGCGGGCGGTGTGGGAGTTCAACAACGTCGACCTGCTGTACACGATGACCGCCGGCGGCCCGGCGGGCTCGACGACCACACTGCCGCTCTACGTGGCCCAGACCGCCATCCACGACCAGGACTTCGGCTACGGCTCCGCGCTCACCGTCACGGCGTTCCTGCTGCTGACCTTCGCGTCCATGGTCTACCTGCGCATCAGCAACGGCGATTCCAAGGAGGGCAAGTGAGCCTCCGCATCAGCTCCGGCGATCCCAAGGAGGGCAAGTGAGCCTCGCCACCCGCGACGACGTCGGGCAGGCCCCGGCGCCGGCTGCACCACCGACCCGGCGGCACGCGGCCCGCAAGCGACGGCGCTCGATGGGCGACCGCCTGATGCTGTGGTTGCCGCTGACGTTGTTCCTGCTTTTCACGCTCGTCCCGTTGTACTGGATGGTGCTGTTCGCCTTCCGGCCGACTGGTTCCACGGCCCTCGTGCCGTGGCCCATCACCCTGGAGAACTTCAGCAGGGTCTGGGAGGGCTCGGGCTTCGGCGTCTACTTCCGCAACAGCATCGCCGTCGCGGTCGCCAGCCTCGTCGTGTCGACGGTGATCGGCATGCTCGGCGGGTACGCGCTCGCCCGCCTTACCTTCCCGGGTAAGAACGTCTTCCTGGTCATCATGCTGTGCACGCAGTTCATCCCGGGCGCCATGATGCTCATCCCGCTCTTCCAGATCTTCAACGGGCTCTATCTGACGAACAGCCTGTGGAGCCTGATCATCGCCGACACCGTCTTCCACCTGCCGCTCTCCCTCGTCCTCATGGCGGGCTTCATCAGAAACGTGCCGGTCACCCTGGAGGAGGCGGCTCAGGTGGACGGGTGCGGCCGTATCCGGGCGTTCTGCGCGGTCGTCCTGCCGCTGCTGAAGCCCGGGATCGTCGCCGTCGGGTCCTTCGCGTTCATCAGCGCGTGGAACAACTTCCTGTTCGCCATCATGTTCATCAGCTCGCAGGACCGGTTCACCGTGCCCGTCGGCCTGAGCTACCTGCTGGGCGAGTTCGGCAGCGACTTCGGCGCTCTCGCCGCCGGGGGCCTGATCGCCGTCGCGCCCGTCGTCGTGCTCTTCGCGTACGTCCAGCGCTTTCTCGTCCAGGGGTTGAGCGCCGGCGCGGTCAAGGGCTGACGCCGGCGATCTGGTCGTTGGCGGTCCAGCCGAAGGAGCCCCAGCCGGCGGTGGCGGCCGGCCGCGGGCGCTCGCGGAGCTCGGCGAGCAGGCCCGGCAACTCGGCGGCGACGGTGGCCCACTCGGCGTCGGTGAGCTTCGGCAACCGCGACGCCGGCCCCTCGGCGTCGTGGTGAAGCACGAGCTTCCTGATCACGGATGGCCTCACCGACGCCGGGCCGGCGGCGGCCGAGCGCAGCGCAGGCCGTGGTGCTCGTCCTGGCCGCCCACCGCGCCCACGCGGTGACTGCCGTAGAGACGCAACTGGCACCCGGCACGGTCGGCTGACCTTCTTTCGGCGCGGCCGGTTCGGCGTGGCGGATTTCTCATCCGTAGGTTCCGGGTTCGAGCCCCGGGCGCCCTACCATCAATGACCTGGGTGGACTCGCCAATCGTTGTGATCAGGAAGGCCGCCCGGTTGCATTTCCAGTGCAGTTACCCCCAGACCGCATGGCCCATGTGAGCTGCTGCATGCGGGCGTCCTTGTCCACCTCGGCCACGCGCGGACAAGCAGCAGAAGGCCCGGCAGGCAGTCGCGGAGGGACGGGGGCGACCCTTCCAGGGGTGTGGACTCGACCACCTGCCGGACGATGAGGCGCGACGAGGCGGGGAAGGACCTGCCTCGTCCCCCTCCGAACGGGGACTCACCGCCCCGCCGCGCCCGCCGGTTACTTGGCGATGTACTCCGCCAAGACGCTCGCCGCACCTTTCACGTCATCGACCGGATGCCGCTTCTCAGCGCTCTGCCAGGAGAAGTACGCGCCGCCGTACCCGATGAACACCCATACCGGCAGCCCCGGCTCAGGCTTGCGCACCAGAAGCGCGCTGTTGTTGTCCCGCAGGTCGGCATTGACGCCGAGCCTCGTGAGCGCGTCGCGCAACCGCACGAGCAGCTCACCCTCCTCCTGGCTCTGGGGAAAGCCAGACACCGCCGCCAGCATGATCGGATTCATCTCCCGCTTCTTTCGGCCCGGCCGCTTCCGAGGTAGTCGAGGCACTCCCGCTCCCCACCTGTGCTCTGATCTCTGTCGTTGCCGCCGATGGGGAGCGCTCGGCGCGAGTTGCGCAGCTTGATCCCCCCGACCCCGGCAAGCAGGGCGGGCGACGTCTTGCTTGTCTCGCCTGGCCGGATCACCGTCGCCATCCCCCCGTTCATCCGGCGTTCCCTGTAGCGGGAAGCACCCCCACGTGCGCTACCCCCGAGAACGGAAGCAGATGGTGCGCACACCGCGAGGTGAACGGCACATCACGGGTCAGCACCAGCTCGTGCTGCCAATCGGGGAACGTAGTGAACTCCCACGCCGGGCAACCGAGCAGTTCCGCCAGCCCTGCCACCATCCGGGCCAGTGTCCGATCGGCGGCCTCGCCGTCACCGCTCACGCCGATGGCCGCGAGGAGGGCAGCGGCGGCTCGTTCAGCCGCTTCCACATCGATGCCTGGCGATCCCGGGAACAGATCTGCGGGCAGGCGATTGCTTTCGGGGCGTGCGATGAGCACTTGATCTCCTCCGATCGAAGTCCCGGCGAGCACTCTTAGCCAACCGCGCGGCAACGGCGCAGGCCACGGCATCAGTGACGCATCCATGCGGCACCTATGCGGCATCGCAGCCGCTGAGCGGGCACGTCCCGTACGCTGCCCTTGACGGGACCGCACGTGGGCGGAGGTGCGCTGTGGCGGGCAAACGCAGACGCCTCGCCGATCGAAGGAAGGCGCTCGGCTACAGTCAGGAATTCTTCGCCGATCAGCTTGGGATCGACCGGACCACCGCGGGACGGTGGGAGCTGGGGAAGACCGAGCCCTGCCCGTACATCCGGCCCAAGATCTGCGATCTTCTGAAGGTCACCCCGGACGAGTTGGATCATCTCCTGGTTCTTTGTGAAGAACCCGAGAAGCCTTCTCTCGCCTCTACCTCGACACCGGTCGTCATCGGCCAGGTCGTGACTGAACCCCAGCCGACGGGCGAAGCTGACGACATGTACCGTCGTGAACTCCTCCGCCTGCTGAGCATCGCGGGCACGCTCATGGTGCTTCCCCCGCCGGCCAACGCCCACATCCAGGATTGGGCTGACCAAGCCGACGAAGCCGACGACCTCGAACAGCACGCGTTGCTCAGCAGCCACCTCTGGCAGGTCTTCGCCTTGTCCAAGTCGAAGCGCCTGGTCTACCCGCTGGTCCATGACCAGCTGAAGCTTCTCGTCAAGCAGCTGGACCAGTCCCATTCAGCACGAGCCCGCCGGCAACTGTGCGTCTTGGCCTGTGACCTTTTCCAGCTTGCGGGAGAGATCTGCTTCGACAGCAACCGCTACACCGACGCCACCTACTGCTACACCATGGCCGTGACCGCCGGCCGCGAAGCTCGCTGCTACGACCGCTGGGCCTGCGCCCTCACTCGCCAGGCGTTCGTCAACATGTACGACCATGAATACCCCGAGGCCACCGCGGTGCTCTCAGCGGCTGCCCGTATCGCCAAGCAAGGCGACAGCCAACTGTCCACGCGGCACTGGGTCGCCGCCGTACAGGCCGAGGCATTTGCCAGAGACGGCGACCGAGCAGCCTGTGAACGCGCCCTTGACACCGCCGACCAGGTTCTCGACCTCGCAGGTCCCGTCAGCCCTGGAGGTTGGCTCCGCTTCGACGGCTCCCGCCTGGCTGAGGAACGCGGTACCTGCTATCTCACTCTCGGCCAGTCAGACCTCGCCGAGGCATCACTCCTCGCGGCACTCAACCAGGCCACCTCGCTTCGGCGCCGTGGCAGCCTCCTCATCGACCTGGCAGCCCTCGGCATTCAACTCCGCAACATGGATCAATTCCTGCATCACGCGGGGCACGCCGTGGATGTGGCCGAGCAGACGCAATCCGCCGGATACGTCGGCCGCAAGCTCCACGGCATCCAAAAGCAGCTCCAACCCCTTCTCGCCGACAAGCGGGTGGTCCAGTTGAACGATCGCATCACCCGCCTGTCGGCCCCCGCCCAACACTGAGAGGACCATGATGCAGACTGCGACGGACGAGCAGGGCCGCGCCTTCCGCGAAGCATGGATCGCTGGGGTGAACAAGCACTACCCAGGCGAGCCCAAGCCTTCCTACATCACTCCATGGGAAGAGACGCCCGAGTGGGAACGCCAAGCTGCTGCCGCTGTCTACATCCAAGTGCGGACCTTCGTCGAGGTTAGTGCTGGCAGCACCGCAAAGCTGACCCGCGACCAGAGAGGCCGCTTCGTGGCCCTGTGCTGGATCGCTCAAATCCATAAGCACATTGAAACTCCAAAGCCGTCCTATGTGGCCGATTGGGAGGACCTTCCCGAGTGGCAGCGTGAGACCGACGCGGATATTTTTCAACGTATCGAAGATGACGCTGCGCATCGCTAAAGCAGCTTGCTCAGGGGTGGTTCGGCTGCGGGGGCGTGGCCTCCAGGGCGACGGTGGTGCCGTTGGCGTCGCTCTCGATGGTCAGCCGGTTGACCCACTGCCGGGCCAGCCACAGGCTGAGCCGCCCGCGCTCGCCGCCATGGCGCACCGCGTCTCCGGACGGCACTCTCCGACGGCGACAGAGCCGTACACATGGGAGCCCACCCCAGGGAATGGCGTCCTTCGCGCAGGTCAGTGCGCTGTCGTGCGCGGATGGTGCACCCAGCCGTACGGGTCGGGGGCACGGCCGGTCTGTACGGCCATGAGCTTCTCGCGCAACCGGAGGGTGAGGGGCCCGGGCCGGCCGTCTGCCATCTGCCAGGCGGTGGTGCGTGTGCGGGCCCGGCCGACGGGGGTGATGACAGCGGCGGTGCCGCAGCCGAAGACTTCGGTGATCGAGCCGTCCGCCGCGCCCGTCTGCCACTCCTCCAGGCTGATGCGGCTCTCGCTGACGGGGTGGCCGAGGTCGCGGGCGAGGGTGAGGACGCAGTCGCGGGTGATCCCGGGCAGGAGTGAGCCGGTGAGGGCGGGGGTGGTGATCTCGGCGGCAGGGCCGTGGCCGCGTACGAAGAAGAGGTTCATGGCGCCCACTTCCTCGATCCAGCGCCGCTCGACCGCATCGAGCCAGACCACCTGGTCGCAGCCGTGCTCGGCGGCGTCATTCTGGGCGAGGAACGCGGCGGCGTAGTTCCCGGCGAACTTGGCGGCGCCGGTGCCACCCGGGGCGGCCCGTACATAGTCCTCGGCGATCCACACCGACAGGGGTCTGATGCCGTCGGGGAAGAACGACCCGGCCGGGGAGGCGATGAGCAGGAACAGGTACTCGGCCGAGGGCCGGACGCTGAGCGTGCTCTCGGTGGCGAACATCAGCGGCCGCAGATACAGAGAGTGCTCATCGGCGTCGGGAACCCAGCACCGATCCTGACTCACGAGCAGCTCACATGCCTTCATGAACAGCTCGACGGGTAACTCCGGCATGGCCATCCGGCGGGCGCTCGCCTGGAAGCGGTGCGCGTTGGCCTCGGGCCGGAACAGCGCGACCGTACCGTCCGGCTGCCGGTACGCCTTGAGCCCCTCGAAGATCGACTGGCCGTAGTGCAGCCCCGTGGCGGCCGGGTCGATGGTCAGCGGGGCGTATGGGCCCAGTGCGGCGTCATGCCAGCCCGCCTCGCCGGTCCACTTGATGGTGACCATGTGATCTGTCATGTACCGGCCGAAGCCGGGCGCGGCCAGAATCTGCTGCCGCTCGGCATCAGGACGCAGGTGAGGATGCGGTTTGATGGTGAACTGCGGGAGCGTGAGGGGCATCTGGGTTTCCCTTACGGGCGAGTGCTCACCGTGGTGCGCGGTCAGCGGGTGCGGAACGGGCTTGGGAGGACTGGCTACGGGCCAGGGATGCGGGCCGTCGAGGAAGCCTGCGCAGGGCGCGGCGGAACTCGATGAAGAACCGCTCGCGCGTCTCGGCGGTGGTGCAGCCCAGTAACAGGCAGGGGTCGAGATCTTCCAAAACCATGAGCAAGCAACTGCCCGTTACCCGTGCGTACAGCGTAGACCCACTTGATGCCGGGGTGAATGGCGTCGATGAAGGAGAACGGCACGGCAACCAGTTCGACATTGCGGTCGAGTGGTGCTGGTGATCGCGGGCTCGAGTTCGGTTGAGATTGCAGGCTGGGGACGACATCAACCGAACAGGGGAGAGCAACGTGCGCGTGGTGTGGTTGAAGGAGTTCGGCAGGCCCGAGGTGCTCGTACCTGGAGATGCGCCCGATCCGGTCCCGGGGCCGGGGCAGGTGTTGATCGACGTCGCCTACGGCAACATCACCTTTGTGGAGACCCAGTTCCGGTCGGGCGCGCCGTCGCCGTTCAAGCGGGAGCTGCCGATGATCCCGGGCAACGGCGTCGGGGGCATCGTCACGGCGGTCGGTGAGGGCGTCGACTCCGCCCTGGTCAGCCAAAGCAGGGCCGGTGCCCACGTACCTGACCTGTGCCCTGGCCGGCGCGCTCATCGATACCGCCGTGGAGATCCTCTGGATCCGCTCCGGTGCTTTCGCCTACCCCTACGCCATCCGTGAGGTATCACTGTTCGCCGGCCACTGGTACCAATTCCCGCTCACCCACCCGCTATTGATCGGCACAACCTTCATCGGCCCGGCGGCGCTGCTGCTGTGCCGCCACCGCCAAGGTCACCTCACCCTCCTCAGCCCTCACCCCGCACGGCACGGCATGGTGACCCTGCTGGCCGGTGTCGGCATCGTCACCGCCATGATCCTGGCCTTCTCCGCCGCCACAGCCGCCCTGTCGCTCCACGGCGGCCCTCCGCCACCCGACCTGCCTTCCTACCTGCGCCTGCCGACCGGCGGCGCCTGATGCGTGAATGCCGTACGACACCTTCGGCGGGCGGTGCATGCGCTGGCACGGCCATCTATGCTCCATGGCGGCAACCGCCATGGGCGTCGGCGGCCCGTTTCACAGACGGCCACCTATGAAACACCGCCATCGGCGCTGGCCGGGAAGATCTTCCACGGCAAGAAGGGCGAGCCGTATCAGCGCTATTACAAAGGTATGGAGGACCAGCTCGGCGCGCTCGGCCTGGCGCTGAATTGCGTCACGCTGTGGAACACCTTCTACATGGACCGGGCCCTGGAACGGCTCAGGCTGAGGGCTACTCGCTGGCCAGCGAAGACATTGCCCGGCTGTCGCCGTTCGTCCGCCAGCACATCAACGTGATTGGCACCTACTCCTTCGCCCTGCCCGACCTCGGTTCAGCCGGCGTCCGGCCGCTGCGTAACCCCGATGAGCCCGACTGAGAGGAGGACGTCCTGTAGATCACCCTTCGTCGGTGGCTTGGCGGTCGTTAGAGCAGCAGCCGGTCGCCGGGCTCAAGCTGATACTGCGAGGCGGGACCTCCGCGGCCAGACCGAACCCCATCGGCGGGTCCGGCGTGCTGGCGCCCAGGAGCACCTGGACTATCGGTGTGCGGCGTCGCCGACGCCGACAAGCTGACCAACTGGCTGGTGGTCAACGTCCCGACATGATCTCTCAACGGGTCGGTGCTCGTCGTGGAGGTGGATGCTGATCACTCGAAAATCGTTGGACGTCTGTTGGACATCCTGCGACCATCCGCACCGTGACAGATGAAGCCGATCGCCAGAGGTCGTTCCCCACCAGTTCGAAGCACGTGCGCTTCGTCGAGTTGTCGAGCACTGCGCTGTCCGCTCTGCTCGATGGGGATCTGCCCGCAGCCAGCAACGCGGCCGGGGTCGCGCTGACTGAGTACTTCGTGACAGACAGAGCACGGTGGCTGTGGCGGATTCGGATCGACCAGATGGCCGCCGATCCCCGCCACGCACCGTGGATAGCGCGGCAGGCGGTGACGGGGCCTGAAAGTGTCGTCGTCGGTCATGCCGGGTTTCACGGACCGCCCGATGAGGCGGGCATGGTAGAGATCGGCTACGCGGTTGCTCCTGACTTCCGTCGCCAGGGGTACGGCCGAGCTATCCTGATCGAGTTGCTGCGTCGGGCCGCGGCCGAACCGGCGGTCAAGACCGTACGTGCGACGATCAGTCCCGATAATGTGGCGTCCCTGGCCACGATCGCCGGCTTCGGCTTCGTCCAAGTCGGCGAAGACTGGGACGAAGAGGACGGTCTCGGACTCATCTTCGAAGTCCCTTCCAACCGCCGTACTCATTGATCAACTGAGTCGCGGCTTGCCGTACCCGAGCTGCTCGTTGTGGGGTCGGACCGGGGCGCCCTACCGTAATTGCTCACGGTGGGTTTCCCCGGCCCGCCCGCCGCACTCGGCGTGCGCGTCTCCACGCACCGGGCGCTCCACGTGTCGTTGCCGTGGTCAGCCGCTTTGGGCGGCTGCCGGTGTCGGGGTCCAGGGGGTTGGGATCCCGTGCCCCCAGTAGCGGTATCGGATCACTTTGACGCCGGCCGCGCCGGTGAACTCGACTCCGTCATGAACGATCTTCCAGGTGCCTGGCCGGCAGACCCTCTGTATCAGTTCTGGCACCGGACACGAGTTTCGGGCACTCACCGGACAGAGCCGGCTGAGACAAAGTGCTGTTCGCACCGGCCGGAACACCGACGGCCGGGCAGGAAAACCAGCTTATCGCCTCTCGCTCAACTCGATTGAGCGACTGCACAACATTGCTTGAGCGCCCGCTTAAGAGATGATCTTCGCACATCAAAGGACTACAGGTGGGACCGTCGGATGCGATTCCCGGCACTCGCAGAGCCGACTACCGCCCGTACGATCTCATGTCGCAGTTGATTATCAGTTTACCGGGCCAAGCAATGAACTTAGGGTGCATTCAGTGAAAATCCACTCCCTCCTGGCAGCATCCGATGGACAGGGCGCGATCGATGCGCCACCACGATCGCAGAAAGCAGGGAAATGAACTTCGGGAATATCTTCCGCGCGTTCGGCATGACGTTAGCGGTGGGGACGGTCGTGCCGGCCGCAACGCCTGCGGCGATCGCCGACACGGCCCCCACTCCCGCTGCCGGCCAATGTGAGTGGGTAGGCATCATATCCCAGGAAAAAAGCCGTGCCTGGAGTGCCAGAAACAGCGAAGTGGGATACAAGGAGGGCATGCTTACCGCTACGGCGGCGTTGCTAGGAAGCTCGGAGACTTTTAAGCTCTGCAACCTCGACAATACGAACTACGTCATCGCTGCGTTGACGACAAAAAAGTACGTGAGCGCCGAGCTCGACTACTCAGGCGCCGACTACGGCATGCTCCGGGCACGCTCGACCGGCGTCGGAGACTAGGAGAAGTTCCGTTTCGAGTGCACCGGAAGCCTGTGCGCCATCAAGTCTTCCAAGAACAACAAATACGTGAGTGCCGAGTATGCCTACGAGGGTAGCGGTTACGGCATGCTCCGGGCGCGCGCGGATACCGCCGGGGCGTGGGAGAAGTTCTACGTCCGACCGTCCCCAAACGCCTGACCCCTGGGGCGGCAAGTCATAAATCAGACGACCTGAGATACGGTTGCACAGAAGTCGAGTAAGGGGTGAGGCCTTCTCACCTCCTGCTCGCTGTGGGCGGACGGTGTGACGATGATCGCCGACGGGGTTCGGTCGCTGATCGTCTCGGACATGACGGATTCGGGGCCGGAGAGTTGGAGCCGCACGCGGATTGTTCCGCGCTTGCCCGGCCAAGCCCCCGATACGGGCAGCCGGAGCGGCCCGGCTACGGACGACCGAAGCGTACGGACGGGTGCGGGACCGGACTGCGGCAGCCAGGCGATCATGTCGCTGATCAACGTCAGCTCGGCAAGCTGCTGCTGAGCGGTCTGGGTGCCGGCGCGTAACAGTGCGCCCTGGCTGACCTGCCAGCCGATGAGCCGGTCGAAGCCGTCCAGCACCGAGCCGAGCAGGAAACGCAGCTCGCCGAAGTGCTCGGTCATCACCTGCAGGGCGTGGGCGAGGCCGTCGCGGTTCTCGGCCCGCATCGCCTCCAGCACCACACTGCCCGCGCGTCGATCTTCTTCCCCAGTGGCAGCGTGAGACCGACGCGGATTATTCTGAACGTATCGAAGAATCTTCACTTCACTAAATGATCTTGCTCAGAGGTGGTCTGGCTGCGGCGTGGCGGCCTCCAAGGTGACGCTGGTGCCGTTGGCGTCGCTCTCGATGGTCAGCTCGCTGACCCACTGCCGGGCCAGCCAAAGGCCTCGGCCGCTGCTGCTGTCGGCGGGCACGGCGTGGTGGCCCTGCGAGTCCGGCCGCGCCAGCCCAGGGCCGTTGTCGGTGACCCGGCAGTAGAGCCGGCCGCCGGCCTGCCACAGGCTGAGCCGCCCGCGCTCGCCGCCATGGCGCACCGCGTTGGTGGTGATCTCGTTGACCGCCACCACGAACCGGTACAGGTCTCGCCCGGTGAGACCGTGCCGCGCGGCGTACCGCTCCACCAACCGGCGCAGCAGCACGAGCGTGCCGAAGTCGAAGTCGTACCGCGTCTCCAGGGTTTCGGCGGGTTCACTCATCGGCTCGTCCGCCCCGACCGGCGCGGGCAGGACAGGGCGGGGCCGCGGAGCGGAGACCACGGCGGAGCCCAGCCCTCATCAGCCCAGCCCTCTTCAGCCCGGCCGTCTTCAGCCCGGCCCTCCTCAGGCCAGACCGAACGCGGACAGCAGCCCCGTGATGCGCAGCTGGTCGAAGACTCGAGATGTGGGGTGCCGCACGCTGAAGGCCGCCTCGACCTCGGCGGACGCCTTCATCGCGTCCACGAGCACGCCGATCCCGGAGGAGTCGATGAAGGCGACCTCGCTCATCTCGATCCACACCACGGAAGGGCGCTGGTCGAGCACGGCGGCGGAGACCGCGCTCCGTACCCAGGCCGCGTTCGTGAAGTCGATGTCGCCGCGCAGCACCACTTCCAGCGTGCCGTCGGTCACGGTGCCTACCGACACCACCTCCATGCGCGTTCCTTCCTCTGCCGATGCCGAGCACGGCGAGTTTGCCCCCATGATGCGCTCCGAACCGCCGGCCGGCTGCCCGCATCCAACATTGTCCGGTACATAGGGGTATTTATCACCCGCCCGACCGCCACGCCACCCGATCACAGCTCTCGGCGGGCAGGTGAGCCGGGGCGGAGCCTTACGATGTGATCGTGAGTCCGAGCCCTCGGCGCGAGCCGCGCTCCGGCGCCCGCAGAGGGGCCGTGCCCAGCATCCGCGACGTCGCGGCCGCGGCGGGCGTCTCCTACCAGACCGTCTCGCGCGTGCTCAACGACTCGCCGCGGGTGCGCCCCGACACCAGGGCCGCGGTGCGCGCGGCCATCGAGACGCTGGGGTTCCGCCCCAACCGGGCCGCGCGGGCGCTCGGCCTCGGGCGCGCTCCGGGCATCACCGTGGTGACGTCCAACACCATGCTGTACGGCTACGCCTCCACGTTGCAGGGCATCGAGGAGGCCGCGCGGACCGAGGGCCTGGCCGTGGGGGTCAGGGTCGTGGAGTCGGACTCGCCCGCCGAGATCAAGCAGACCGTCGACTACGTGAGCGACCCGAGCGCGGGCGGGCTGGTCGTCATCGCGTTCGACCCGGCGGGTACGGCGGTGCTGGAGGCGTTGCCGGCGGACATACCGGCGATCGCCGCGACCGAGCCGGTGGCGCCCGACACGGGCAGGGTCACGATCGCGCTGGACGAGCGGGGTGCCGCCGCCGACGCCACCGAGCACCTGCTGGCCCTGGGCCACCGGACCGTGCACCACGTGGCCATCCCGTCCGAGGGGCGCTCCAGTGGTCGGCAGGCCGGCTGGCGCGACGCCCTGTCGCGGGCGGGCGCCGAGATCCCCGAGGTGGTCGCCTCCGGCTGGGACATCCGGGCCGCCTACCTGGCCGGGCAACGGCTGGCCGGTGATCCGGACGTCACGGCGGTGCTGTGCGGCAACGACGACATCGCCCAGGGGGTGCGCCGCGCCCTCTACGACGCGGGCAGGGACGTGCCCGGTGACGTGAGCATCGTCGGGTTCGACGACATTCCCGGCTCGGCCTTCTGGATCCCCGCGCTGACCACCGTACGGATGGACTTCGTCGGGCTGGGGCGGGCGTGCTTCCTGGCGGCGGTGGCCGAGCTGACCGGCCAGCCGCAGCCCGAGACCGAGTTGACCCCGCCCCGCCTGATCGTGCGCGAGTCGACCGCACCCCCACGCACCGCCGCCGCTTCCTCCTCCTGAGACGGCCCCGCCGAGATCGCGCCCGCCGAGAGCGCACCTGCCGAATCCGCGCTTCCCGAGATCGCGACGCGTCCGAACCTGAGACCGCGCCCGAAACCGGCGCGTAACAATCCGGCAAAGGGCCCTTCCGTTCCTGCCATGTGACCGCTCACACTCCATGTGACCGGTCACATGGCCGCTCCTCTCCCGGCAGGAGGTACTCCCGTTGACTTCGTTCCGGCTCCTGGGTGTCACGACCGTCGTCTCCGCGCTCGTCTCGGCTCTCCTCTGCGCCGCCGCCCCCGCGCAGGCCGCGTCCCCTGCCCTCGTCGTCGACCTCGCCTCGGACACGGGCCCGCTGAAGTACGGCGCGACCGGCTTCCTGTACGGCCTGGGCAACGACGGAATCCCCAACGACACCATGCTGGCGGCCCTCAAGCCCCAGGTCACCGCGCAGAAGGCGCCCGACGGCCTCCAGCATCCCAACGGCGACGCCCTCCAGATCGCGCCCATGTTCAAGCGCACCGGCGGCCGTGACATCCAGGTCTACATGCAGGACGTCTACCGCCAATGGCCGTACGAGAACCTCGGCATCGACGACTACCTGGCCAAGGTCGACACGATGACCCGCAAGATCGTCGCGGACCCGTACCGGACGTCGTACGTGTACGTGCCCTTCAACGAGCCCGACCAGATCTGGTACCAGGGCAACCTCAACGGCCTGCTCGACGCCTGGAAGCGCGTCTACCAGAAGATCCACTCGATCGACCCCGGCGCCCGGATCGCGGGCCCCAACTTCTCGTCCTACCGTTCGGCCGACCACCGCGCGTTCCTCACCTACGCCAAGGCCAACAACGTGCTGCCCGACGTCTTCACCTGGCACGAGCTCGGCAACGACTTCTTTACCAGCTGGTACGACCACCACGCCGACTATCGGGCCATCGAGACGAGCCTCGGCATCAGCCCCCGGCCCATCGTGATCAACGAGTACGCCCGCTACTCCGGCGACCTGGGCGTGCCCGGCAACCTGGTCCAGTACGTGACCCGGTTCGAGAACAGCAAAGTCGACGCCTGCCTGGCCTTCTGGACCACGGCCGGCGCGCTGAACGACCTGGTGACCAGGAACAACCAGGCCACGGGCGGGTGGTGGCTCTACAAGTGGTACGGCGAGCTGACCGGCCACACGGTCACCGTCACCCCGCCCACCAGGAACGGCTCCCTGCAGGGGCTGGCCGCCCTGGACCCGGCCAGGAAGCAGGCTCGGGTGATCTTCGGCGGCTCGCTCAACGTGAGCGACACCTACGCCGCCGACGTCGTGGTCAAGGGCATCGCCTCGGCCCCCTACCTCGGTAGCTCGGTCCACGTGACGGTGTGGGGAGTGAACAGCACCGGCCTCAACGCCTCCCCGGGCCCGGCCCTGATCCACGAGGGTGACTACACCGTCTCGGGCGGCCAGATCACCGTCCCGCTCACCGGACTGAACGGCGCCGCCGCGTACCAGGTCATCGTCACTCCGAACACCGACCTGACGCCCGCGGGACCGGCCACCCGCTACCAGGCCGAGTACGCGGCGCTCGGCGGCACCGCCCGCGTCACCTACGGTCCCAACACCGGCTACTCCGGCACCTCCTTCTCCGAGGGCTACGGCGCCAGCGACACGGCGGCGACCACGTTCGTGGTGAGCGCGCCCAATGACGGCTACTACAACCTGGGCCTGCGTTACTCGGCGGGCCCGTACACCGGCGCGCCGCAGAACCGGGCCGCCCGCCTGGTGCTCAACGGCACCGCGTTAACCGACCTGACGCTGCCGGGCACCGCCGACTGGAACACCTGGAACACGGTGACGACCAAGGTGTTCCTCCAGGCCGGCGTCAACCGGGTCGGCGTGCACGCCTTCACCACCGACGACCGCGACGCCGTCAACCTCGACTACCTGGACGTGACGGCCACCTCCGGCACCGTCACCGCCTACGAGGCCGAGAGCGGCGCCAACGTCCTCGGCGGCACGGCCGTGGTCGGCGCCAACGGCGCCGCGTCCGGCGGCTCGTACGTCGGCTACATCGGCAAGGGCGCCGCCAACATCCTGCGCTTCACCGGCGTCAACGCCCCGGCCGCCGGCCGCTACCGCGTGGTGATCACCTACGCCAACGGCGAGCTGGGCGAGGGCGCGTCCAACTACAACACCAACATCGTGGACCGCTACGCCGACATCCGCGTCAACGGCGGTACGTCCACCCGGGTGTACTTCCGCAACACGCTGGGCTGGTCGAACTTCCGCACCACCGTGATGACCGCCGACCTCAGGGCCGGCGCCAACACGATCGAGTTCGGCAACGCCGCCGCGTACGGCCCCGACGTCGACCGAATCCAGGTCGCGGCCGCTCTCGGCTGACGCCTATCTCACAACCGCCGCACAACCGAAGGAGAGTTACGTGAAGCCTGCCGACGTGGTCGAGACCCTGCGCTGGGGACATGGCGCCCTGGCGGCGGTGGTGGAGATCCACCCGGACCGGCCGGTGGCCCTCCAGAGGCTGGGACCGCCCGGCGGCGAGCCGTCCCGTCTGTCGCAGCCGCTGGTCGAGGTGCTGATCCCCGGCGAGGGCCGGGCCAAGGCCTCGCAGCGGCTGTCGGAGACGGCGGTCGGCTGCCGGTTGCGGTACGCGGGCGCCGAGCAGAGCCGCGACGGCGACTGGCACACGCTGCGCGTCGAGCTGCGCGACGAGGTGTCCGGGCTGGCGGCCGAGCTGACGCTGCGCTCCTTCGACGGCGTGGCCGCCTGCCAGGCCCAGGTACGGGTGACCAACCAGGGCACGGACCCGGTGCTCCTGCTCGCCGTGTCCTCCTTCGCCGGCGGGTTCCTCGGCCGCCCGGTGAGCGAGGTGGACGTCCTGTCCGCCGACAGCGAGTGGCTGGGCGAGAGCAGGTGGAGCAGGCGGCCGCTCGGCGAGCACATCGCCGACCTCGGCCTGGCCGCGCACGGCCAGCACGGGCGCGGCCGGTTCGCGCTGAGCAGCACCGGCACCTGGTCCAGCGGGCGGTACGTGCCGATGGGCGGGCTGGCCGACCGGCGCACCGGCCAGACCTGGCTGTGGCAGATCGAGCACAACGGCGCCTGGGGGTGGGAGACCGGTGAGCGGCTGGACGGCGTGTACGTGGTGGCCACCGGCCCCACCGACGCCGACCACCAGTGGAGCCAGACCCTGGCGGCGGGGGAGTCCTTCACCACGGTGCCGGTCTCGGTCGCCGTCTCGGACGACGGGCTCGAAGGCGCTGTCGCCGCACTCACCGCGCACCGCCGTGCGCTGCTGCGCCCGCACCCCGACAGGTCCGCGCTGCCCGTCGTGTTCAACGACTACATGAACACCCTGATGGGCGACCCGACCACGGCCAAGCTGCTGCCGCTGGTGGACGCCGCCGCCGCGGCCGGGGCGGAGATCTTCTGCGTCGACGCGGGCTGGTATGACGACGACGGCGCCTGGTGGGACAGCGTCGGCGCGTGGGAGCCGTCCCGGACCCGCTTTCCCGGCGGCATCCAGGAGGTACTCGGTCACATCAGGGACCGCGGGATGACGCCGGGGCTGTGGCTGGAGCCGGAGGTGATCGGCGTACGCAGCCCGATGGCGGACAAGCTGCCCCCCGAGGCGTTCCTGCAGCGCGGCGGCCGGCGCGTGGCCGAGCACGGCCGCTACCACCTGGACCTGCGCCACCCCGCGGCCACCGGGCACCTGGACCAGGTGGTGGACCGGCTGGTGGAGGAGCTCGGTGTCGGCTATTTCAAACTCGACTACAACATCAACCCGGGCGCCGGCACCGACCTGCACGCCGATAGCGCCGGCGCCGGGCTGCTGGCCTGCAACCGGGCCCACCTCGCCTGGCTGGACGGCGTCCTGGACCGGCACCCCGGCCTCGTTCTGGAGAACTGCGCGTCGGGCGCGATGCGCATGGACTACGCGCTGCTGTCCCGGCTGAACCTGCAGTCGACCAGCGACCAGCAGGACTTCCTGCGCTACCCGCCGATAGCCGTGGCCGCGCCCCTGTCCATGCTGCCGGAACAGGCCGCCAACTGGGCCTACCCGCAACCGGAGATGACCGACGAGGAGCTCGTCTTCACCATGTGCACCGGCGTGCTGGGGCGGCTCTACCTGTCGGGCAACCTGCCCGCCATGAGCGCTGGCCAGCTCGATCTGGTGCGGGCGGGCGTACGCGCGCACCGCGACCTGCGCGCCGATCTGGTGCGCGCGGTGCCGTGCTGGCCGCTCGGCCTGCCCGGCTGGGCCGACCACTGGCTCGCCCTCGGCCTGCGCGCCGGCGACACCACCCATCTCGGGCTGTGGCGCCGCCCCGGCGCCGCCGAGTCTTCGGTCCTGTCGCTGCCCCACCTGGCCGGGCGCGCCGTCCAGGTCGAGACCGTCTACCCGGGCGATAAGGCAGGATGGGGCCACTCGTGGGACCCGCAGACCGCCGAGCTGTCCGTGACCAGCACCGTTACCGGACCGACCGCCCGAATCCTGAAGCTCCGCACCCTCTGACCCCCCCACGGACCAAAAGGAAACACACCGTGAAACTCACCGCGATCACGGCCGCGGCCGCCACCGCGCTCCTGACCCTCGCCGCGTGCAGCGACCCGGCCTCCGGACCCGCCGCCACCCCGGCCGGGAACGGGCAGCCCGCCGCCTGGGCCACGCCCACCGGCCGGCTCGACGGCACCACGCTCACCATCTGGGCCGCCCAGAACAGCAACACCGTGCCCAAGGCCGTGACCGACGCCTTCACCCAGGCCACCGGCGCCAAGGTCGACGTGGTCACCATCCCGGACCCGTACGAGCAGGGCGTACAGACCAAGGTGGCCACCGGCGACAAGCCCGACCTGGCCTTCTGGCAGCCGACCGCCTCCATGCTCACCGCCCTGAACGCCAGGACCAACCTCCAGCCGCTGGACGGCGCCCCCTGGCTCGCCTCGATGACGCCCGAACTGCGCGACATCACCGGCCTGCTGGACAAGACCCGCTACGCCGCCCTCGTCACCAGCCCGGCCGTCGAAGGCGTCTACTACAACAAGGAGGTCTTCGCCGCCAACGGCGTCACCGCCACGCCGAAGAACTTCGACGAGATGGTGGAGACGGCCCGCAAGCTCAAGGCCAAGGGCGTCACCCCGTTCTTCGAGATGGCCGGCGACAAGTGGGCCACCCAGTGGTGGGTGCAGGTACAGCTCGCCGACGCCGCCCGCGACGGCCTGTGGGACCGGGTCAACACCGGCAAGGAGACCTTCTCCGACAAGACCATCCTGGACGCGATCAAGAAGTACAAGGCGCTGATCGGCGAGGGCCTGTTCAACACCGACATCAAGACGGCGAAGTTCGAGGACCAGGGCGCGGCGCTGCTGTCGGGCAAGGCGGCGATGGCCGTGCAGGTGAACTCGTTCTTCGGCCAGCTCCAGGCCAAGGCCGACACCGCGACGCTGGACAAGAAGATCGGCTTCTTCCCCGTCTCGCCGTCCGGCAACGTGGGCACCTTCATCCCCGACCAGAGCAACGCGCTGGTGGCCTTCAGGACCGGCGACGCCAAGCGCGAGGCGGCCGCCCGCCAGCTGCTGTCGTACTGGATGGGCCCCGGCTACCAGGGCTTCGTCGCCGACCGGAAGACCGTCTCGCTGCGCGCCGACGTGCCGAGCCCGGCGGGCGTGCCGCAGGCGCTGCTCGAGGTGCACAAGTCGCTCGGCGACGCGGTCGGCTCGATGCAGGCGCTCGCGGTGGCCAACCCCGACCTGTACCTCAACCTGGCCGACATGATCACCGGCAGCCTGACGCCCGAGCAGGTGGCCGCCGCGACCCAGAAGCAGTTCGCCCAGCTCGCGAAGGCGGCCGGCGCGTCCGGGTTCTGACCACATGACCGACACCAGCGCGCGCCGCACGCATCCGATGTGGTTCCTGATCCCGGCCTTCGCGATCCTGTTCGTCTTCTTCTTCCTGCCGACCCTGTTCAACTTCATCTACGCCTTCACCGACTGGTCCAGCTTCAAGAGCGAGATCCGCCCCGTGGGGCTGGACAACCTCACCGACCTGCTGTCGGACGGCACGCTGTTCAGCGCGCTGCGCATCACGGTGAGTTACGCCGTCCTGGTGGCGCTGTTCCAGAACCTGTTCGGGTTCGGACTGGCCGTGCTGCTGGAGCGCGACACCTGGCTGAACCGGGTCGCCCGGCTGTTCTTCCTCATCCCGGTGCTGATGTCGGCGCTGGCGGTCGGCTACGTCTTCCAGGCGCTGCTGAAACCCAACGGCAGCCTGAACGGCCTGCTCGGCGGCCTGCTCGGCCACCCGGTCAGCGTCGCCTGGCTCGGCGACACCACCTGGACGCTGGTCGTGGTCTCGGTCATCCACGCCTGGAAGTGGATGGGGCTGTCCATGCTGATCTACCTGGCCGGGCTGAAGACCGTGCCGGAGGACGTCACCGAGGCCGCCAGGATGGACGGCGCCTCGCCCTGGCAGGCGTTCTGGTCGATCCGCTTCCCGCTGCTGGCGCCGGCGGTGACCTTCAACGTCGCCACCGCGCTGCTCGGCTCGATGAACGGCTTCGACATCGTCCAGGCCACCACCGGGGGCGGCCCGGCGCGCAGCACCGAGATCCTCAACATCTTCATCTATCGCACCTTCGGCCAGGGCCTGTTCGCGCAGGCCACCACCATGAGCCTGGTGCTGTTCCTGCTGGTCGGGCTGCTGGCCTTCCCCGTCATCCGGACCCTGCGCAAGCGGGAGGAGATCCTGTGACCGTTCGTGTGGGCGGGAGTGCCCGCCCATGACCATCCCCGCGTACGGCGTCCGCGGCCGCCGGGTCCGGCCGCCCCGCCAGAGCGGCCTCGCGGCGCGGCTGCGTCCCTTCGCCGTCGTCGCGCTCGTCGTCACCGTGATGGGCGTGCCGCTGTGGCTGATCGTCTCGACGGCGGCCAAGTCACAGTCCGAGGCGCTCTCGCCGGACCTGTCGCTCCCGTCACGCTGGCTCCTGTGGGACAACCTCGCGCAGGTGTGGACTCAGGGCGACATCCCGGCCGCCTTCCTCGGCAGCGTGCTGATCGTGGTCCCGGCCGTCGCCCTGGTGCTGACGTTCGGCTCCATGGCGGCGTGGATCCTGGCCCGCCGGGCCACCCGGCTCAACGCCGTCCTGTACGCGCTGGCCATCAGCGGCATCGTGCTGCCGCCCGCCGTGGTCACGATCGTGCTGCTGCTGCGCCAGCTGGGCCTGGCCGGCACCCTCACCGGCATGATCGGCGTCTACGTCGGCATCTACCTGTCGACCGTCGTCTTCTTCGTCACCGGCTTCGTCCGTACGGTGCCGCTGTCGATCGAGGAGGCCGCGCGCATGGACGGCGCGGGCCCCGTGCGGGTCTTCGTCTCGGTCATCCTGCCGATGTTGCGCCCGGTGCTGGCCACCGCCACGATCCTCATCTGCCTGTACGTATGGAACGACGTCTTCTACGCGTTCTTCGTCATCGGCGGACGGATGGACACGTTGCCCCTGAACCTGTTCCAGGTGGCCAACGCCGGGCTCTACCTCAACAACTGGCACTTGATCTTCGCCTACATCATCCTGATGAGCCTGCCGCTGCTGGTCGTCTTCGCCGTGGCGCAGCGCAGGATCATCTCGGGGATCACCGGAGGCGCGGTGAAGTAGGGGCTACTGGGGGACGGTCCACTTCTGCGGGTCGAGGCCGTTGCAGTCGTAGATCTGCAGGCGGGTGCCGTTGGCGGTGGCGCCCTGCGGGCTGTCGAGGCAGCGGCCCGACTGCGGGTTGAGCAGCGAGCCGTTGGCCTGCTTGCGCCACTGCTGGCCGCCCGCGGTGTTGCACTCCCACAGCTGGACCTTGCTGAAGTTCGCGGTGGCGTTGGCGTCGATGTCGAGGCACTTGCCGAACGCCCGGATCGTGCCGTTCGGGTGCATGGACCAGCGCTGGCCGGTGGCGACGCCGCAGTCCCAGAGCTGGACGGCGTTGCGGTTGGCGTTGGTGTTGGTGTCGACGTCCAGGCACTTGCCGGCGGTGGCCGGGCCGGTGATCTGGCCGACCGGGCCGCCCAGCGTGCCGATGCCGTAGCGGACCTGGCACTGGTTGCCGGTGAGCTGGGTCCCGGCCAGGTAGAGGAAGCTCGTGCCGTCGGCGGCGGGCACGATCGGCGAGCTGTAGCCGGGGCAGGCCGGAGCCCCGGGAGCGTAGCCGCCGGTGGGGTTGACGGTCACCGGGGCCTCGATCTCGGTCCACGCGCCGGCGCCCAGGTTGGTGTTGGCGAACAGGACCAGGCCCGACTCGCCGTTCACGGTCTTGTTGCCGGTGGGGCCGGCGACCACCCGCTGGCCCGACATCAGCAGCGTGCCGTTGGCCCCGCCGCCGGGCAGCCAGGCGACATACGGGGTGTGCAGCAGTTCCCGGCTGTCGGAGGTGCGGACGATGGTCCCGGCCGCGCTCCAGTTGAGGCCGTCGGGGCTGGTCTTGGTGTAGACCTCGCAGGCGTGGTCCGGGTCGGTGGCGTCGCGGCACAGCTCGTACGCCATCAGGAACGTGCCGTTCGGCAGCGGCGTGAGGATGGACATGCCGGGCCTGGCCAGGTTGTCGCCGGGGAAGGCCACGTCCTGGGTCAGCGTGGCGCTCCAGGTCTGGCCGCCGTTGGTGGAGGTGTAGTGGCCGATGACCTGGTTGTTGGTCGGGGTGTTCGCGGGCCGCTCGTCGGAGATGAAGCAGGCCAGGGTGTTGTTCGGGGCGAGCAGGAACCACGGCTCCCAGATGCCGTGCCCGACGGTGTTGGGCTGGCCGCTGGTCTGCGTGCAGTTGGACAGCCACGTCCAGGTGACGCCGTGGTCGGTGCTCTTGAACACCTCCACCTTCTGGGCGGTGAAGTCGCCGACGTGCCAGGCCGTGCCCGCCGCCAGCAGGTCGCCCTGGTTCAGTCCGTTCGCGGTGCGCGGCACCTCGTACAGGACCGGGGCGCCCAGGTCCCAGCCGGAGGTGTGCGAGGTGATCGTGGAGATGGGGTTGGCGGTCCAGGTACGGCCGCCGTCGCTGCTGCGGTAGATCGGGAAGGCGTTGGGCGCGTTGTGGTTGTTGCGGGCGAAGGTGGCCAGCATCGTCTCGTTCGGCGAGCCGTCATAGTCGAGCCGGACGGCCCTCGGGTAGCTGGCGTCACCCTGGGGATAGGTGGTCAGGTTGGGCGAGTAGAGCACCTGCCCGGCCGGGGCGGCCGAGGCGGGACCGGCCAGGGCCACGAGCAGCCCGGCGATCAGGGTGAGCGCCATCACCAGCGGTAACGGGCGCCTGGGGGGTGGTACGATGCGCACGGTGTCTCCTGGGGTGGGGGCCCGGTGAGCGGATCTCACCGGGACGTTTTCCGGCTGTGCCCAAGGGCGGGCCTGCGGGACGGTCAGGGCCGGGCCTGGGGGTCGTCGCCGATGACCGGGGCGATGTGGGTGTCCACATCGACGGCGGAGCGGGCCAGGACGGTGCCGTCGTCGGACACGAGGGCGATGTGCAGGCGGCCGCTGGTCCAGCCGCCGGGCAGTTCGGCGTGGACCTCGGCGGGCGCGCCGAGCAGGAACGGCTTGGCCTCGGCCCGCTCCCCGGCCGTCCCCGGTCGCGCGGGCGCGGGCCCGAAGACGGGGGACCAGGCGGTGTGCAGGTGACCGCTGACGGAGTCCGTGCCGTGATGGGAGATCCGAACCGGGACCGTGACCCGCCCGCTCTCGCTGAGCAGGTCACGGCCGGGGGCGACGGGGACCACGTCCAGGACGAGCGTCGTCGTGGCGTTGACGTGCGCCGGATCCACCCCGGCCAGGTCCTTGGCGCGGCGCTCGAAGTCCAGCAGCCCGGCCGACTCGTGTTCGATGTCGTACATCTCGGTGTAGACGTAGCCGGCCAGCCGGTCGTGGCGCCGCATCTCCTGGGTCTGCCAGCGCAGCTGCCAGCCCCGCTGCACGCTGGTGAAGCCGGTGCCGTACTCGCTGTTCAGGTTGGGCAGACCGCGCAACGGCTGCGACGGCGTCCCGGTCAGCTTCTTGCGGACCACGTAGTCGGGGCCGAGCGGGACGGGGAAGTCGTCCTGGTCGCCGTTCAGCAGCGCGGCGATCGTCCGGCCCCAGGAGGCGGCCGACTCGTCGTAGTAGTGCCAGTCGAGCAGGTCCGTCTTCACGTGCGCCCAGCCGGAGTTGTCGACCGCGGGCCGGGTCGGGTCGAGGGCCTTGAGCAGGTCGTACGCGCGGGCCGCGGCCTCCTGCTTGGCCGGGTCGCCGGGGATGTCCCAGTCCAGGCCCCACTCCTCGTTGTACAGGCCCCAGATGACGATCGCGGGGGAGTTGCCGTCACGCTCGGCCATCGGGGCGATCTGCGCCTCGAAGGCGGCGACCGACTCCGCCGAGAACCGGCCGGTGGCGGCGGGTTCGGCCCAGATCAGCATGCCGAGCGTGTCGGCATGGTGGATGAAGCGCGGATCCTCCAGCTTGAGGTGCTTACGCACCAGGTTGTAGCCCGCGGCGGCGGCCAGCTCGAGGTCGCGGCGCAGCGCGGCGTCGTCGGGCGCGGTGATGCCGGTACGCGGCCAGTAGCCCTGGTCGAGCACGCCGCGCACGAACAGGCGCCGGCCGTTGAGGTACAGGTCCTCGCCGGACACCTCGATCCGGCGCAGCCCGGTGTAGCCGGTGACCCGGTCGGTGCCGTCGGCCGAGATCAGTTCGGCCTCCACGTGGTACAGGTGCGGGCCCTCAGGCGACCACAGGCGCGGCTCGGCGATCGGCAGCACGACCCGCGCGACCCCATCGGAGATCGCCACGTCCACCGCCGTGCCGTGACCGCGCACGGTCAGCCGGAGCGTCGCCGGTGCCGGGCCTTCGACGCGGGCCTCGACCTCGATGCCGTCCAGCCCCTCGGCCGGGCGCAGCTTCAGCGTGGCCAGGTGGGTGGCGGGCCGCGCCTCCAGCCAGACGCTCTGCCAGATGCCCGACGAAGGCGTGAAGCACACGCCGTCGAAGTCGTCGCGCGGGATGCTGCGCTGCTTGCCGTGCGCGATCTCCCGCTTGTCGGCGGGGGAGGAGACGCGTACCAGGATCTCCTGCTCGCCGTCGCGCAGCGCGTCGGTGATGTCCGCCTCGAACGGCGTGTAGCCGCCTGTGTGCCGGGCCACCTCGGTGTCGTTGACCCAGACGGTGGCCTCGTGGTGTACGGCCCCGAAGTGGAGGACGATCCGCTGCCCCGCCCAGCCGGTCGGGACGGTGACCCGGCGGCGGTACCAGGCGACCGGCAGCCAGTGGGCCTCGATGCCGGACACCGGGGTCTCCCAGGCGAAAGGCACGGTGATGGTCCGGTCCCAGTGCTGGTCGGCGTCGGCCCGGAAGTCCCAGTCGCCGTTCAGGCTCGACCAGGTGTGCGACCGGTCGAAATGGGGGCGCGGGTATTCCGCACGCGGCGTCATTGGAAGGGTGCTCCGATCATGAGAAGGTGTGCCCGGTCAGCCCTTGACGCTGCCGGCGAGGATTCCGCTGATGAAGTGGCGCTGCAGCAGGATGAAGATCACCAGCAGCGGCAGCATGGCGATGCTGCCGGCGGCGAGCAGTTCACCCCAGACGGTGGCGAAGTCGGCGCCGACGCGGTTGCCGGTGACGTTCTGCGCCAGGGTCGACAGCACCACCTGGACCGTCTGGTGCGCGGTGTCGTTGACGGCGACGACCGGCCAGACGAAGTCGTTGTAGATGTTCATGGTGGTCAGCACGGCCAGCGCGGCCAGGCCGGGCCGGATCACCGGGATGACGACCCGGGCGAAGACCCCGAACTCGCTCGCGCCGTCCACCCGCCCGGCGTCGAGCAGCTCGTCCGGGATGGCGGCGATGACCTGGCGCATCCAGAAGATGCTGAAGGCGTCGACGCTGCCCGGCAGGATCAGCGCCTGGTAGGTGTTGACCCAGCCCAGCGAGCTCATCTCCAGCAGCAGCGGGATGATCAGCACCAGGGTCGGCAGCATCAGCGTGAGCATCACCACCCCGAACAGCGCGTTCTTGCCGGGGAAGGTGTACTTGGCGAAGGCGTACCCGGCCAGCGGGCAGAACACCATCGTCATCGCGCCCTTGACCGCCAGCACCAGCGCGGTGTTCACGAAGCCGGTGCCGATCGGCACGTCGGCGAACATCGCCCGATAGTTGTCCAGCGTCGGGCCGCCCACCGACAGCGGGCTGGTGATGATCTCGGCGGCGGGCTTGAGCGAGGAGCTGAGCGCCCACCAGATCGGGTACAGGAACGCGACGGCGAGCAGCGCGAGCACCACGTACTGCACCGGACCAGGCCGGGCCTGCTTCATGAGACCTCGTCTTTCGGGCGCAGCAGCCGGACCGCGCCCAGCGAGAGGCCGAACACCAGCAGCACCAGCAGAAAGGAGTTGGCGGCACCGGTGCCCAGGTCGGATGCCGAGATGTGGTCGTAGAGGTAGAGGCCGGCCGTGGTGGTGGAGCCGTAGGGGCCGCCCTCGGTGACCACGTACGGCTCGGCGAACATCTGGAAGACCGCCAGCGTCTGCACGACCACCAGGAAGGCGATGCTGCGCCGGACGAGCGGCACGGTCAGCGACCAGAACTGCCGCCACCGCGAGGCGCCGTCGATCGAGGCGGCCTCGTACACGGCGCCCGGTACGGCCTGCAGCCCGGCGAGCAGGATGATGATCGCGAAGCCGGTGGTCTTCCACAGGAACAGCAGCGCGAGCGTCGGCTTGGCCCACGCGGTGGAGGTCAGCCAGCCGACGGCGGGCAGGCCCACCAGCCCGAGCACGTGGTTGACCAGCCCGTAGTCCTCGTCGAACACCACGATCCACACCTGCGCCATGGCCACCAGCGGCGTGACGAACGGCGCGATGAAGGCGACCCTGAACAGCCCGCGTAGCCGCAGCCGCGCGTTGGCCAGCAGCACCGCCGCGCCCAGCCCGGCGACGACCTGGACCGGCACGATCAGCAGCCACATCACCGCGCTGTTGCCGAGCGAGGCCCAGAAGTCGGGGTTGGTCAGCAGGTAGACGTAGTTGCCCACGCCGACCCAGGTGGCCTCGCCCGCGCCGCGCCAGCGGGTGAAGCTGAGGCGCAGCGCGTACACCAGCGGATAGACGCCGAAGGCCGCGAAGACCGCGAAGAACGGCGCGATGAACAGGTACGGCGACAGCCGGGGCAGGCGCCGCGAGCCGGTGGCGGCCCGCCTGGCCGTCGTGGCGGTGAGACTCGACATCAGGCCCGGTCGATCAGGTTGCGCTGGATCTTCTTGGCCGACTCGGCTATCACGTCGTCGGGGGACATCTTCCCCTCGATCAGGCGCTGGACGTTGTCACCGAGATAGTCCACGGACTGCGCCCACCACACGGGGATCGGCGCGGCGGCCGGGATGGTCGCGGCGGCCTCGACGGCGACCTTCCACAGGTCCTGGCCGCCGAGCGCGTCGATCGGCTTGAACAGCGGTTTGTCCGCCTTCAGGGCCGGGGTGAAGGAGGGCACGGAGGTGGACAGGCCGCCGGGGTAGATGCTGTTGGGGCCGTAGACGGCGGTGCAGCCGGGCTCGGTGAAGCACAGGAACTCATACAGCAGCCAGGCCAGCTCCGGGTTCTTCGCCTTGGCGGGGATGACGAAGCTGCTGCCGCCCATGGCGCCGCTGCGGGCGCCGCCGGGCGTCCACGCGGGCAGGGGCGCGGCCCGCCACTTGCCCTTGGTGGCCTTGAGCAGCTGCTGCGGCGCGAACGACCACCAGATCGCCCACGGGACGAACACCTGCTGCCCGCTGTCGAGGGTGTTGATGTCGGCCGCTTCCAGGTAGGGCGCGTGGGTGACCAGGTCGCCCTTGACCGCGTCCTGGATCCAGCCCAGGGTCCGCCGGTACTCGGGCGACTCCAGCCGGAGCTTGCCCTGCGCGTCGGCCAGGCTCGTGCCCTGCTGGTTGGCCAGCATCTCCAGCCAGAGCTGGCCGAGGAACGGGTTCTTGTCCAGGTGGATGGGCTTGGTCTTCGGGTCCTTCTCCTTGATCGTCCGGGCCGCGGTCAGCAGGTCGTCGTAGGTGCCGATCCCGGCCGGGTCGACGCCGGCGTCCTGCAGGATGTCCTCGCGGTACCAGAGCAGGCCGGGGTCCAGGTCCCACGGCACACCGAAGATCTTGCCGCCGACGGTGTTGACGGACAGCTTGTACGGGGCGACCTTGTCGCGGTAGGGGGCGATCAGGTCGGTCAGGTCGTACAGGTGCTCGGACTGGCCGCCGATCTTGGCGTCGTCCCAGAAGCTGCCGTCCGGCACGTCGGTGCCGCTGATCAGGGTGTTGGCCAGCTTGGCGTCGATGTCGACGGCCAGGTGGTTCACCTTGACGCCGGGGTAGGCCTCCCGGAACTTGCCGATCGCCGCGTCGAACACCTTGAACAGGTCACCGGAGCGGTTCCAGATCGTGATCTCGCCCTTGGCGGACGTGGACGCCGAGACGGTGGGCTTGGCCAGCTTGCTCGGTGCCGCGCTGGTGCCGCCGCCGGGAGCGCAGGCGCCGGCCGCGGCCAGCGCGCCGATTCCGAGCGCTCCCTTGAGGAAGCCGCGGCGGGCCATGGCGGGTGTGGACATCTCTACTCCTCGGGCGGGGGTACGGCGCAGCTGGCGGAAATGCTCTGCAACGATGCAGAAATCATGCATATTCCTCTGCAACGATGCAAGAGTAAGTTATGATCACAGTAACCGCAGAGGAGGAACATGGCCCGTCCAACGTTGCGTGACGTCGCCAAGCGGGCGAACGTCTCGATCCGCACGGTGTCCAACGTGGTCAACGGCTACGCGCCGGTCTCCGACGAGTTGCGGGCCCGGGTGCAGGTCGTGCTGGACGAGGTGGGTTACCGGCCCAACCTGATCGCCCGCAACCTCAAGCAGGGCCGTACCGGGATGATCGGTCTGGTGGTCCCCGAGCTGGACGTTCCCTACTTCGCCGAGCTGGTGCGCGAGGTGATCACCGCGGCGCGGGCGCACGGCTATGTGGTGATGGTCGACCAGACCGACGGCGACGCCGAGCGGGAGCGGGAGCTGCTGGCCCGCGACTCGCGGGCCACGATGTTCGACGGCCTGCTGCTGAGCCCGCTGGCCATCTCAGCCGAGGAGCTGCGCGGCCGGGGCAACCGGGTGCCGATCGTGCTGCTCGGCGAGCACATCTTCAACGGCAGCTTCCACCACGTCGCCATCGACAACGTCGCCGCCGCCCGTACTGCCACCGGGCACCTGCTGGAGCAGGGCCGCCGCCGCGTCGCCGCCATCGGCGACCAGCCGTACGCGACCGGCGAGACCGCGCAGCTGCGCACGTCCGGCTACCGGCAGGCGCACGCCCGGATGGGACTGGACGTCGACGAGCGGCTCATCGTCCCGACCCCGCGCTTCCACCGGCGTCTGGGCCTGGAGGCGATGGAGCGCCTGCTCGCGCTGCCCGACCCGCCCGACGCCGTCTTCTGCTACAACGACCTGCTCGCCCTCGGCGCGATGCGCGCCCTGAACAGGGCCGGGCGCCGCATCCCGGACGACGTCGCGGTGATCGGCATCGACGACATCGAGGAGGGCCAGTACAGCACGCCCAGCCTCACCACGGTCGCCCCGGACAAGGCGGAGATCGCCCGGCTGGCGGTGGGCGTCCTCATCGAGTCGATCAACGGCTCGGCGCCCACGCCGTCGGAGATCGTCGTCCCCCACCGCCTCATCGTCCGGGAGAGCACCGCTCTCTGACCGAGCGGAGTCTTTCCTAACGGGGCCGGAACGCCACAACGACATCTTCGCGGCGCAAAGCGCGGTGGACGGCCCCGGGGCTTGAGTCCCGGCATGGGTGCGGGAGATGAAAATCCAGGTCACAAGCCCTTTCAGCGGGCAGGATGGGGGCGCTCGCGGTGTTCTAACGTGGAGAGCGGGGGCAGCACCCGTCCCCGCTGACACCAGAATCCCACGGAGAACACCATGTCTATCCTGTGCTTCTTCGGCATGATCCGCCCGCCGGTTCCTGCGCCTCCGGGTCTGTCCAGTAGCGATAGCAGCGGAGCGGCGCTCGCGCGTCGTCGTCGCCGCCACCGCCGTTGAGCTCAACGCTCCACCCAAAAGACAGACGCTCGGCAGGGAAAGCCCCTCGCCGAGCGTCTCGCTGTGCTCCCCCGACGGCACCTCGGGAAGACGAATGCGCGGTTCGGCGAAGAGGAGAGGAGAAGATCATCAACCTACGTCTATGAGGTAGACCGTGAACTTAGGCAAGTCGCTCATCGCCGCTCTCGCGGCGGGAGCAATCGGCGTCACGCCGGCGTGGGCCCTGCGGGCCCCGCCTCAGCAGGGGAACGGGGTGACCCTGATCACCGGTGACCGGGTCGTGGTCACCGGGCCGGGGCACCGTGTGGAGCCCGGTCCCGGCAGGCGGACGGACTTCATGAGCCAGGTGCTCGGAGGCCACCTGTACGTGATACCCGCAGACGCCACGCCGCTGATCGCCCAGGGTGCGCTGGACCGTCGGCTGTTCGACGTCACTCAGCTCCTGGCCTGGAAGTACGGCGACGCCGACACCCCTGACATACCTGTGATCTCGCAAGGGACAGCTGGGCAGGCCGTCCTACCGCGGGGCGCCCAGCGGATCCGGCAGTTGGCCGGCCTCGGGATGAGCGTGGCGCGCGTGCCGAAGGCGAACGCCGCCCAGACCTGGAAGGACCTGACGGGCGGCGGCGCCCGCGCCCTGGCGGCGGGCCGTACCAAGCTGTGGCTGGACGGCCGCAGATCGTTCTCGCTGGACGAGAGCGTCAAGCAGATCGGTGCCCCGCAGGCGTGGCAGCAGGGCATGACGGGCAAGGACGTCACCGTCGCGGTCCTTGACTCCGGCTACGACCCCGACCATCCAGACCTGAAGGACGCGGTTCAGCAGGAGCGCAACTTCAGCGACGAACCCGACATCCGCGACTCCCTCGGCCACGGCACCCATGTCGCCTCGATCGTGGCGGGAAGGGATCAGAAGTATCGGGGCGTGGCGCCCGAGGCGAAGCTGGCCATCGGGAAGGTGGGCGGCCCCGCGGGCCCGACCGATTCGGCCATCCTCGCCGGTATGGAGTGGGCGGCCGTCGAGATCAAGGCCAAAGTCGTCAACATGAGCTTCGGCGACGTGGACGCTCCCGATCTGGACCCACTGGAGCAGGCCGTCAACACGCTTTCTGAGCGGACCGGCACGCTGTTCGTCGCGGCGGCGGGAAATGACGGCGCCCGCGGTAGGGTGCTCAGCCCCGGTAGCGCTGAGGCGGCGCTGACTGTGGGCGCGGTGGACAAAAAGGGCATCCTTGCCGAGTTCTCCAGCCCCGGGCCGCGAGTGAGTGATCACGCGATCAAACCCGAGGTGACCGCGCCGGGCGTGAACATCGTCGCCGCGGCCGCCGCGGGCACCGCCGACGGCCTCCACCGGTCGTTCAGCGGCACCTCCATGGCCAGCCCGCACGTGGCGGGAGCGGCGGCGATCCTGGCTCAGCGCCACCCGGAGTGGACGGGCGCGCAGCTCAAGGCCGCGCTGATCGGCAGCGCCGCGCCCGCTCAGGGCCCGACGCTCTATCAGCAGGGAGCCGGGCTGATCGACCTGGTACGCGCGCTGAAGCAGCAGGTCACGGTCGCGCAGGGCAACCTCTGGGCGGCCTTCCCCTGGAACGCCGCCGGTGAGCGGGTCACCACCAAAACGATCACGTACGCCAACGCGAGCGACGCTTCGGTCACCCTCGACCTGTCGGCTCAGGGCGAGGTGCTGAAGCTGCCGGCCGATCAGGTCACGGTCCCGGCCAAGGGCGAGGCCTCGGTCACGCTCACCATCGACGCCGGCGGTAAGGCACCGGGCGACTACCCGGGAACGGTCACCGCCAGGTCGGGTGAGACGGTGGTCCGCACGCTGGCCGGCGCCTACGTCGAGCCCGAGTCCTACGACGTCACGCTCACCCTCGTCGGCAAGCAGGGCCAGCCCGTCAACCCCATGCAGAGCCAGATCTACGACGCGAAGACCGGAGCCCTCCACCAGCCGGTCTTCCGGGACGGTGTGGCCAGGGTACGACTGCCCGAGGGCGACTGGAGCGTCTACACCGAGATCGCGGAGAAGGTCGACGGGAAGTGGGTCACGACGATTGCCGACCCCGCGCTGAAGATCGACGGCGGCGACCAGAAGCTGACAGTGGACGCGCGCCAGGGCAAGGCGGCCAAGATCACGCTTGACGATCCGAGCGCCGAGATTCAGCGCGGTTACGCCCTCGGGGTGACCCACGGCGCATGGAACTCCTGGTGGTCGACGAATGGCGATGTCAACAGCCAACTCTTCGTCGTTCCGAGCCGCCAGGCAGGTCTGACCTACGGCGTGGAGACCATGTGGCTCAGCAAGGACGCCTCTCCCAGCCCATACGTCTACCACATCGTCGACCACCGCACCGACGGCCTCCCCGAGGATCCTGTCCACAACTTCCGGCAGCAGGATCTGGCGAAGGTCACCGCGACCTACCGGGCCGCGGGAGCGGCGGCCACGGGCACGCCGATGTCCGGACTGCGTAACTCTGATTTCCCTGGCTCGACCTTGGGGCCGCTGGTCGGCGACATCACCCTGCCCGGCACGCTCATCCACTACCGCACCCCCGGGCTGACCTACGAGAGCGGGCTCCAGGTCGGCACCTCGCTGATGTTCGACGGCGGCAAGGCCCTGAAGCGCGGCCAGACCAGCGAGGTCTGGAACGCCGCGGTGATCGGGCCGGCGTTCCTGCTGCTGGGCGGCGACCGTACCGGCGACAAGCTGACCTTCTCGGGAGTGGGGCTGTTCTCCGACGGGGGCGCGGGCAGGACGGGGTCGGATACCGCCGCCACCGGCGTCACCACCCTCGCCAAGGACGGGCAGGTGCTGGCCACCGCCGACCTCGCCCGCTGCTGGGTCTACGAGCAGGACGGGTGCCGGCTGCGCGCCGACCTTCCCTCCGGGCGCGGTTCGTACACGCTGACCGCGTCGATGCGCAGGCAGGTCCCGCACTCGGCGCTGTCCACCGGGGTGGAGTCCGTTTGGACCTTCCCGTCCGCGACCACGGCCAAGGCGCAGCCGCTGCCGCTGACCGCGGTCCGGTACGACCCCGAGGGCCTGGACACCTCGAACCGCGCCAAGCCGGGCAGCGTGACCCGCCTGCCGATCCGGATCGAGCGCAACGCCGGGTCCGCGCCGGTGAAGGCGAAGTCGGTCCGGCTGGAGATGTCTGTCGACGACGGCGCGAACTGGCGCCAGATCCCGGTCGTCCGTACGGGCTCGGGCTGGTCCGCCATGGTGCCGAACCCGGGTGAGACCGGGTTCGTCTCGCTCCGCGCGGCGGTGACCGACGCGGACGGCATCGGCCTGACCCAGACGATCACCCGCGCCTACGCCATCGGCTGACCGGCCGGCCACACCCACCGTCCTGGCCGGGTCCGGCCGGGGCGGCTGTGTGAGAATCTCGCCGCTCTGAGGGCTCGGGGTCGGAGTCGTTTTGAAGCGTGCTCCACTGCGTTCTTTGCGGCGATACGTGGGTTGGCGATGTCGTGGGCGCTGACGATGGCCGGGTGATGTTGCTGGGTCTGGAGCGCTTTCCGTCCTCGGGGTGGCGGCGATCATGCGTTCCAGGCTCGTACTGTGGCCAGGTCCTCTGTGCAAGGGGGATGTGGGTTGGTGATACTGCTGATGGGCTTTTCTGGTTGTGTGCTTCGGAACCTGTAGTGCTCATGCGACGCGCCGGGTGTTCCGAGGGAGATATGGCCCTGTATGTTGCTTGATAGGTGAATCGTTTGTGAATGGTTTCTGGTCTTGAGAGGCGTATTGCCTGATCAGAGGCCATGGCGGTCGCCCTTCGGGGCGGCCGAGCATCGCAACTACGAGTCCGAACGCGCGGCCCACGACCTGACTCGATGGCGGTCGCCCTTCGGGGCGGCCGAGCATCGCAACGGTGGCGGCACCCCGAGCGCGGCCACGCTGTCCGTGATGGCGGTCCCCCTTCGGGGCGGCCGAGCATCGCAACATCTTCTGCTCGATCCCAGCCCGGATCTCCGCCTGCTATGGCGGTCGCCCTTCAGGGCGGCCGAGCATCGCAATGCCGACGCGGCGAAGAAGGCGCTGGAGTCCAAGGAGTGTGGTGGTCGCCCGTCGGGGCGGCCGAGCATCGCAACACGACGCCTTTGACGGAGCGCGTCACCGTCAGGGTCGTGGCGGTCGCCCTTCGGGGTGGCCGAGCATCGCAACGAGATCAGGAGGCGCTCAGCATCCATCAGAACCGTCGTGGCGTTCGCCCTTCGGGGTGGCCGAGCATCGCAACGTGGATACGCAGGTCAAGGCGCTAAAAACGTGATCGTGGCGGTCGCCCGTCGGGGCGGCCGAGCATCGCAACGGCGACTACGGGTACGGGCCCCGCACCACGCACATGTGGCGGTCTCCTTTCCGGGCGGCCGAGCATCGCAACTTGTACATGTGGGCCTCGTCCACCATCAGGTAGTCGGTGGCGGTCACCATCAGGGGTGGCCGAGCATCGCAACCCACGCCTCCGCGTCGCCCTCGGCTCGCTCGTCGACGGGTGGCGGTCGCCCTTCGGGCGGCCGAGCATCGCAACGGGCAGAACGCGCCGGGCGTGATGCACACCCAGTGCGTGGCGGTCGCCCTTCGGGGCGGCCGAGCATCGCAACGGGTAGTAGGCGCCCGTGACCAGGCCCGGCGTGAACCGTGGCGGTCGCCCTTCGGGGCGGTCGAGCATCGCAACACGACCAACATTGAATTCGGCCTCGACGTCGCGATGCGGTGGTCGCTCTTTCGGGCGGCCGAGCATCGCAACGTCAGCGTGCCACTCGCGGTGGTGACGCTGGTGGGTGGCGGTCGCCCTTCGAGGCAGCCGAGCATCGCAACTGGAGAAGCCCCGATGTCTCGTATCCAATCAGGCACGTGGCGGGCCTCCTCGCTGATGGCTGCCTCGCGCACGATCTGGTGATCGAGGTCCTATCACAGGCGTGAGAGAGATACCTGGCCACTCAGGCCCACGCCGATCATGGAAACCACGCAACGCTACGGTACGGCTGTCCAGGACCAGGGCCTTGGTCCATGCTCACCACGCAGACACGCCAACCTCAGCGTTACTTCGTCGTGCCGAGCGGGATTCTCGGTGGCGACCTGGGCAGCCATGCAGGTCATACGGAACTCTCGGATGTCCCGCAGCGTCTCGAACCCGGCCCACGAGGTGACGTCGTGCCCGTATACCCGGACGAAGGTGCCATAGTCCTCAGCGGTGATGCCGGCCAAGGTGAAAGCCTTGACAGCCGTGGAGGTCAGGTCCCATTCGGGCGGGCCGATCGAGCAGCGTTCCAGGTCGAGCAGCACAACATCGCCATCGTCTGTACTCACCACGTTGCCGATCCATGCGTCCCCATGCACGACGGTCTCCGGCAGGCCCTCGGGCAGCGCTGCGTAGCGCGCCCTCAAATCGGCCAGGCGGGCGCGCATCCAGGCCCGGTCCGACTCGTTGAGGGTGGCCGCACGATCGATCCGCTCTGCGAGTCGTACGAACGGATCCAATCGGCCGATGTCGAACTCGGTCGGTGGCGGGAGGCCGTGAAGGCGGCGCAGCGTCGTCGCGACCATCAGCGCCGTGCCGTGTCGGTGGGGTGGTAGCTCTCGCCACCAGGTGACCGCGCGGCCGCCTACCTCGATGGGCTGGTCGACATCAGGCCATGCCTGGACGGCGGGTACATGATTGGCCTCGAGCCAGCGCGCCACAGCCACTTCACGCGCGGCGGCGGCAAACTGGCCGATACGGGAGACGCGCGCGACGATGCCGCCGGGAAGCCGGTATAGGGCGTTCTCGCCGAGCCGGATCAGCTCGGCACCGGCCGGGTCGAGTCCTAAGCGGCGGCCGGCCATGTCGAGCGTGGCCCACGCGGACGCCTCGGCGTCGCTGGTCTGGGTCATGCCTGGACGGCCTCCCGGATGCGGTGTCGCAACACGGCCACCGGCGTCCGACTCTTGTGGGGGAGGGAGAACCCGGCAAGCTCCTTCATGTCGTCTTGGGCTCGACGAGAACGTACCGTCCCCGCGTCGGTGACCGCACGGCCTCCGATGGAGGCCGCTTCCTCAGGATCCCCAGTCGCCATAGTGAGGGAGGCCAGCTTGATTCCGCTGATAGCGCGAGACCGAACGTAGGCGGGGCTGTGGCCGGTCACCGCATTCGCCAGCCTCATGGAGGCCTCGCCCAAATACCTCTCGTTGGCTGCTTCGCCAACGGGCCTTCCGTCCGTTGGCTTGCCGGCGATCCTCCTGTCGATGACCAGGTCGAACAGGGCATGACCGGTGTCGCCCGAGTGCTGGGCGGCGTCGTAGTACCGCATCCATGGCTTCTCTTCGCTGGGACGGATGTGGTCGAACTCGGTGTCCGCGTCCTCGACGGCCCTCCACGCCTCCTGCGCCCGGTCCAGCTTGGCGAATGCCCGAGCCTGGGCCGAACGCAGCATGGCGCGCTCGGCTGGGGTCAACCGGTCGGCCCGCACCATCGCGAACTCCACCAGAGTCAGTCCATTGTCGGCGTCGCCGCACCAGATGGCCTGCCGCGCCATCGAGGAGAGCACCTTGGCCCGGAGATGCCAGTCGTTCGCCTCCTCCGCGCATGTGAGCGCGAGGGCGAACATCCTGCGGGCGTCCTCGTGGGCATAGGCGTCGAACGCCATGAACGCCGCCGCGTGTGCCAACCAGCCGACTGCGGAGTACAGAGGAGCATGCAGCTTGGCCGGGCAGCGGGATTGCTTCAGGAGCCCCACCGCGAAGCGCAGTTGCCCGGTGACCGCCTCGCGCACGAGACAGCCTCCGTAGGTGTGATCCCAGGTGGTGAAGACGCTGGCGATGGTCCGTAGCTCGGCGATATCGGAGGGATGTACCACCGGGGGCGGAGCGATGCTCTGGCCAGGCATGGCCAGCTCGGCGAGCGGGACAGCGGCGACTGCCCCCAGTGCGGTACGAATGAAGCCTTTCCGGTCTACTTCTGTCACGGTAACGGCCGAGTTGGTACGTCGTGATCGACTGAACCCGAGGTCCCGGTCACGTTCCGCGCCGAGAATGGTACGGAGCGCCTCTCGATAGTCGCGGTTGGGCCAGCGCACTTCGCCGCGTTCCAACTTTCCCACATACTCCTGAGTCAGGCCGCCCCGCCGGTGGTGGTTCTCGAACAACCAGGTGTTGACCAGGTCCGCCAGTTCCTGACGCGAGGCGTGCTCGCCAGGATCGGCAGGGGACGGCAATCGTTCTCGCGCCTGCTGCAACAGCAGATTGGGCTCGGCCATCGGCTGTCTCCCTCCGTCCGCATCGTCGCACAGCGGCCTGCCCGAAGCCCCGCCAAACTGACCGCGATCTGACCGTGGTCTGACTCTTGACTGCCCGACTCGCTGGTGTTCCCGCCTGAGCCGTACGAATCCAGAGTGAAAGGGAATCGTCACCGTACGTGATGGACGGTACGTGAACCTTCCGCGTCCGCTTCCATCCCCTGACATCCGCCCGAGGCATTCTGATGACCAGCAACTCTCCGCCGATCACGAGCGGCATCCAGTTCGTCCCGGACGAACTCGGATGGGCGTGGGCCGCCCACATGCAGCGCCACACCTGCGGCCAGTGGCTCGTGCTCTGGGAGCCCGGCAGCCAGCACTTTACCGCCTTCTACCTCGGCGAAACGGCCGGGGGCGGCGCCTACCGGAAGGCCAGCACCCCGCAAGGGCTGTGGGAGCGGATTCTTGCGTTCGACCCCATACGCCCTCACCTGGACTTTGAGAGCAACGAGGCTGACGACTCCTCCGCCTGGCAACTGCAGGTGGCTCTGCCGGGAACGAGAGTGCCGAGCGGGCCAGTACCAATGGCCATCGCCGCTACAGCGGTCACCCCTTCGTCCGTCCAACCGCACCCGGACCACTGTGCCGACCGCATGAGCACGGTCCGCGACCGAAGGATCCCCCGATGACACCTGAGTGCGCACAAACCTTCCATGAGGCGTACACCAGGGTGTTGCGACAGGTAACGACGAGTCCCGATCACCGGATCTCCACGCGAGGCAACGCCTCCCTGGAATCGCTCGACGTGTCCTTCCGCATCACTGACCCGACGCAGCGTGTGCCGTACCTGGCCACACGCCCGATCAACCTCGCCTACAACTGGGCCGAGGTGCTCTGGTACTGGTCCGGCCGCGCCGACCTGGACATGATCGGCTACTACGCGCCCATGATGAGGGCCAGTAGCCACGACGGCAGCACTCTCACGGGTACGGCCTACGGCCGCAGCCTGTTCACCACCGCATCTGATGGCCGAACCCAGTGGCAGCGGGTGCTGGACCTGCTGGGCAAGGACAACGACACCAAACGTGCCGTTCTGTCGATCTTCAGCCCGACGGAGCTGGTCATCGACGACAACTCCGATGTGTCCTGCACCATCGCCGCCCAGTTTCTCCTTCGCGAGAATCGACTGCACCTGACGTGCTACATGCGCGGCAACGACGCGTTCATGGGCATGCCGAGCGACGTCTTCTCCTTCACCGTCTTCCAGGAGCTGGCAGCCCACCTGCTCGGCGTTCAGGTCGGGCACTACAGCCACCACGTCGGGTCGATGCACGTCAACCTGCCCAACCGGCCCCAGGTCCGGAAGATCCTCGCAGAGGTGGGCGCGGACGGTTACCAGCCGCCGGCCCTCCGCTTCCCGGACATGCCCCCCGAAGCCTGCCTTACCTCGCTGCGCCTGCTCGCTCAGGAAGAGGTCGGGCTGCGGTCCAACACCCAGCAGCACACCGTGGAAAGCGTCGCCGAGACCGGACTGGCTCCGTACTGGCAGCAGGTCCTTCTGGTGTGGGAGGCGTACCGGCAGATCACCCACACCGACCGGCCCGTCAGCTCGTACATTCTCCAAGCGCTGGACCCGGGCTATCGCTGGCTGGTCGAGCGGCGCTGGCCGAACCGGATGCCGCAGGGAGCGGCATGATCATGCGCAGGGCCAACGGCACGAGTCTCAGACCGCCAGGCGGCTGGGACTACTGGACGGTCGTCATGTGCAAGCCCGACGCGACAGACCGCAGGCTCGTCAGGCCGATCCTCGAATGGATCGCCGGCACTGTGACCATCGTCCAGATCCGGGAAGAGGTCGTCACCGCCCAGCAGATCCTCGCGCACTACGCCGACATGCTGGAGCTGCAACATCGCTTCCCGTTCGATGTCCGTGCCGACCTCATCGACCACTACGTCGGTTCGACCGTGACGGTGGCACTCGCCCGCGGCCACACCAACGACACCGCGCAGCGCGTACGGGACCTGCTCGGCCACTATGACCCCTCCCGCGCGCCGTCCATCACGATCCGCGGCTACTACGGCGACGACAGCGCCGAGAAAGCCGCCGCCGAGGGGCGGTTCATCCGCAACCTCGTCCACACCAGCGACAACCCCACCGACGCGGCAGCCGACTTCAGGATCTGGTTCGGCGAACCGCACCGACACATCCTGGACCAGGAGACGCACACACGATGAGCAAGCCCGTCTTCATCGCCGCCGACACCATCACGGCCGGCCCCGCGAACCTGCGCCTGATGCCCGCCACCCAGCAGGCCACACTCGACCCGTACATGGCGCAGAGCATCACGAACCGTAAATCCGGGCTCAGCCTGAACCACATCATCGGCTGCCCACTGGACTGCGCGTACTGCGTTCGCCACTTCTGGGGCAACTTCGAGCAGAAGATCCCGCAACTGCTCGTTCCCACTGAGGAGGCGGTACAGAAGCTCGTCGATCACCCCGAGTTCGTGGCGGACACCACGCCTATTCAGCTGTTCAACAAGGCGACGGACCCGATGTTGCCGGGGGTGAAGCCGCATACCTTCGCCGTACTGGAGGACCTCGACCGGCGTGGCCTGACCAACTTGGTACTCGTCATCACCCGCTTCCACGTCACCGAGGCCGACATGGCGCGCCTGGAGGGCCTGAAGCACGTACGGCCGACGCTGTTGTTCACCTACTCCGGCATCCGCGACGACCGGGTGGAGCCGATCGCCAAGTCCACCACCACCGTGGATTCCATCATCACCGCGGCTCGCCACAAGCTGCGTACGAAGGTGATCCTCTACTGGAGACCGATCGTCCCGGGCTGGAACGACGATCCCGACACCATGGCGCATGTGCTGGGCGTCGCGGCCGATGCCCGGGTGGACGCGATCGTGTTCACCGGCTACTACCACAAAGAGGAGAACACGGCCTACCTTGAGACCCTGGGAGTGCCGGTGCCGTACGGCGAGAACTGGCAGCGCCGCAAAATCCTCCCTCAGGAGTTGGATACCCGCGTTGTCCAGGCGTGGCGCGACTCCGGTATCTCGGTCCCGCTGTTCCGCAAGACCTCGTGCGGTGTCACGTACGGCTGGCAGCTCCCCGACTACAACGGGCACCTCGGCGTGCCCGAACTGTGCGACATCTGCCCGCCCGAGCAGGTGGCCCGCTGCGCTGCCGCACTCATGCCGCCGACGACCGAGGAGATCCGCACCGCACTCGACTCGTTCGGATTCGACCCGAACACGCCGTTCCTGATCGAGGACGGGCACGTCCTGACCGCCAAGCTCGGCGAGCAGCGCCGCTACGCCCTTCAGCACCTGTTCGGTTTCCAGTTCTGGGAGGTCGAGCACCCGCACGTGCATGCCGCCCACGGCCGCGCCCTGGAAGGCTATGAGCTGAGCACCGAGGACCAGTCGCTGCTCGCCGGCGCTCGCGAACGGCTCGCGTCCGCCGCCCGCCACGAAGACGACTGACCCGACACCTGGAGCGCTGAATGCAAGACCAGCCGTGGACGGCCGCCGAGCTCGTCGCACTCGACCTCGAAGGCACAGGCGCGCAGGACCGCCAGAACGAGGCGATCCTGGAGATCGCGGTCGTCCCGCTGGCTGAGGGCTGCCCTGACATGGGGGCGGCCTGGCACAGCATCATCAATCCCGGCCGCTGGATCCGGCCCCGCCCCTGGATTTCGCCTGGCCTTTCCGGCGCGGCCCTCACCAACGCCCCCAACCTCGACGCGCTGCGCGGCCGCATCGCCGAGAAGCTGCATGGCCGCATCCTGGTCGGCCACAACATCGGCGTGGACTGGCGGCTCATCCAGCTGCGCCTGCCCGACATCGAGGCCGCCAGCCTGATCGACACTGCCCGCCTCGTCCGCCATCTGCGGCCGGACATCAAGCGGTGGAACCTGACCGTGCTGCTCGCCCAGTACGGACTCGAGGACCAGGTGAAGGCGTTGGTCCCGAACGGGCAGCCTCACCGGGCGCTGTGGGACACGGTGGGCGCCGCCCTGCTTCTGGCGGAGCTGGTCGGTCGGCTCCCGGACAAGGCAGACACCAGTCTGGCGACGCTCATGCGCGTCGCTGGCCTGCCGCACCAGTCCGAACGCGAGAACGACGACCAGCTCGCCCTCGACCTGCAGCCAGATGCCCGTGAGAGAGCCTGACGGCAGCGCTGCGCGATCACCCCTGCGTCAGGGTGGTTGCCCCTGAGTCGGGGACGTGTACTGGTCGCTCGATGGCGGTAAGGCGCCGCCCGGGGCGGAAGTTCGCCATCGGCCACCCAAGGCCGTTGCGTTCTCGGCTGGTGAGACTGCTGCACCCCTGGGTCGAGTGGCCGAGTAAGGGCGCCCCGGTGCGGAGACGACAAACGCGACC